>DAOQNB010000010.1:0-24276 GCA_035335845.1 Acidobacteriota bacterium
CACCAAGCACCAAGCACCAAGCACCAAGCACCAAGCACCAAGCACCAAGCACCAGTCACCAGGCACCAGTCACACACATGTCATCTCTACCTGATTCGCCAGACTTATTCCCCATTCGACAGCGATTGCTTCCAGCCGGAAGTTTTCTTGAACGCCGGACAATCACTTCTGAAAGGTGGGAACAGCTCCAAATAGAGTTGCTGGCGCTGGGCGGCCCCCCGATTGATGAGTGGGAAACAGCCGCCCGACTTGAATCACTTGGATATTCTGATGTCCTCGTTCAGGAGCAATTTGGGCGAGAATCAATCTTTGCTCTGGCGCGGGAACTCTTTCCGGACCTGATATTGGGAGACGACCAGCCTCAGCCATCCAGGTCAGAGCCAACCTGGCAAAACTCACTCAAAGCCGATGTGGTCCGCTTTTTGCGGTCTCTGGCCTATGCCTTGCCGTGGCTCTTATTATTTTTCAGTGAGCGTGGTGTGGGCCTGGAGCTTTCTCCCGAGCGGAAATTAACGCCAGAAACTGCCGCCGCGGTGTCCATTTCAATTATGTTGAGCCTGATTGTGAATGGCGGTTTTTTGCAGATCATGGCCCGCCGGGGGTTATTTTATCAGGGCATGAAAGAGCCGGCATTGGAACGAATCTTTCTGGTCCGAGTCTTTCGCCTGGGGCTTCTGATTTCAGGAATTGTGGCCTGTGTTGGGTTACTCGGCGGATTTTATTCAAACTGGCTACCGGATCAGGCGCTGGTATTGTGCGCGGTTCACTTTGGGCTACTCAGTGTTTTGTGGTTAAGCTGTGGGATTCTGACGGTTTGTACGCCAACGCCAGCCATTGCCGGGGTATTTACTATCTCAGTCGGTCTGTACCTGGTGTTGGTCCTTTTTACTTCAGTACCGGTGTTGACGGCTCAAACAGCCTCGATTGTGGTGGCTGGCCTGAGTACGGCCTGGATGGCACACCGGGCCTTACCTTCTCTGAATGCACAGGAACCTTCAGCCGCCTTTCCAGACCCGGTAGTGCTTGGGTATTTACTGGTACCCTATTTTTGTGTTGGGTGCGGGTATTTTGCCTTCCTGTTTACAGACCGCTGGCTGGCTGGAACGGTCGTAGCTTTCGGGTTTGGAACCCCTTTTGTGGCCCATCCTGAGTATCAACTTGGGATTGATCTGGCTCTCCTGCTGTTCTTTCTACTGGTTGGATTTGTCGAAGTCTGTGCCTTCCGATTTACCCAGGGAATTTTCGAGCAGGCCGCCCAGATGGACCTGCTCCAAGGAAATTTCCACAAACAGGTTTATACACAGTACTTACGGTTTTTATTTGGGCTAGCCAGTCTCGTCGCCATCATCCTCATCCTGGTGTGGAATCTCCCAGAGTCAACCTGGGTCTTGCTCACGGCTTCGGCGGCTCAAGCCCCAATTGTGCGCAGTATTGCCCTGCTTGGAACATTGAGCTATGGCTGTCTGGCACTGGCGTTATTTCAAGGCTTAATCCTGTTTAGTTTTTCACAACCGTCAGCCGTGGTATGGTCTTTGAGTTGGGGGTTAGCCATCAATCTTCTTACAAGTTATTTTCTGAGCAATCTTCTTGGATTCGAGTTTACAGTATGTGGTGTTCTTTGCGGTGCTGTGATCTGGATGTGGGTGGGCATTCAGTCAGTACATAAGCTCATTCGAGAACTTGAGTATTCTTACTTTGCCATGTGAAGCACCCAATGATCACCTTACAGTCCTTCATCAAAGGGACTGGCTTCATACCGCAAAAATTGATGGATATCGTGTTCAGCCTGAGCAGCCAGTGGATGATTCAATTCACGATAGAGTTGATACCGTTCGACAAGATATGAGGCCTGCCATGGGAAATTTGGCTCATAAGCGGTAAATGTCTCCACCAGCAGCGCTTTGTCTTCAACATAACGTGCAATTTCTAATTGTGCGGATAATCGGGTTTCATTAATGAGGTAGGCGCAAAAAGGTGTTTTCAAGGCAGTGTAGAGTCGGCGTGCGAACTGTTTACCAGGGTCAGATTTGGCGACTGATTCTGCCACTCCTACCGTCCGGGTCATTAACCAAAGTGACGGCCAGGGATTGGAATGATATACCTGAAAAACACTTTCAAGTGCCGCAGTCGCTTCATCAAGTCTTCCCTGTCGCCAGCGAAGTCTTGCCAGAATGGCCTGGGCTTCAACGGGTTGGAGTTGTTTCAATAGATTGAGGTACTCAAAAGCCCCCTCATCACCAGCATCGGCCAAACACTCAGCCAGCATGGTCAACTCGGTGAGATCCTGTGGATATCTTGGTTGAAGTCGCCACATTGCGAGCGCCTCTTTGAACTCTTGTTTGACGTAGTGGGACTGAGCAAGCAACCGAATTTTTTGCTCAGGGGTGTGGGACGGCAGACTTTCAGGGGGTTTATTTTCATTGGTAAGCCGGGTCATATGCATATCCTCAACCAGCTTCCAATTTAATTCACCTCCTGTTACCAGTGGGAAACATTCCTTTCGTCGGGTTGCAGTGTGAATCAAGTCAATCATCCTAAAATTATCCTGGCTTCCAACATTGCGCGCAAATCCGAATTCAAGGTTGTTACGATCATCAGTATTCAGGTTGGGACCAACTGCAGCGGCTACGGCCTGAGCAAACCGGGCATTCGCTAAATAATGACTGAACAGTCCTTCCACACTTGTAACTCGCCAAACCTGCATGAGTGAGGTTTTATAGGGCTCTTCTTTGATTCGGGTACGAATGGCGGGCAGGTCATACACAATTGGTTTCTTTGACGCAAAGAGCAGCAAATCTCCATCCTGAGTTTGCCAGGTTTCAACCGTTGGGAACACGCTGGCGAGTGTGGCATAGGTTGTTCGAATAGTTTTGGAATCAACTTCGTAGCCTTGCACCCACTGCATAAAAATCCCATTTTCGTTGAGCCGTTGCGCAACCCCCAGATAACATTCACGGGTAAACAGGCTTGAGATTCCAGCCCGATATGGATTTGAAGGCTCTGAGAAAATCAGGTCATAGGACTCTGGTGTGGTGATCATCACCTCACGCGCATCACCGATATGGATTTTGACTTTTGGGTTGTCCATGGCATTCATATTTACGGGAGCGCACGCCCGGGCAACTTCCAAAATGGCAGGCTCCAGTTCAATGACATCAACCCGTTCCATGGTTGGAACAGTGGCTAACCAGCCAGCAGTACACCCGGTACCAAGCCCAACAACCAGTGATTTTTTAGGGTGTGGATGAACCATTGCCCCCAATAATCCACTCAAAATCTGGGTTCCGGCATCCGCTCGGACATGACCATCGGTCTTCCCATTCACAACGAAGGCAAAACCATCGGCAATGGATAAGGCGACACTACTTTCCACACCTTCAGCTTCCCAATAAATTGCTCGCCGCCGATACTGCAACCAGTTTGTTAAGCTCTGCATAGTGCCGCCAGGCAGATCAGCTCGACCAGCACCAATGGGGCTATGCCGCCAGGCTGTGGTTGGACCAGCAGTCAAAACCAGGAGCACCGCCAGAACAGCCGCCATACTGGATGGGATTAGCCGGATCAAATTCCCAGATTCTCGAAAGCTCAAGGCCAGCGCAATTCCCCCTTGACCGACCAGTAAAAAAACGATCAATTTCCAGGTCCCAATCGAT
This sequence comes from Acidobacteriota bacterium, assembly GCA_035335845.1. Taxonomy (GTDB): domain Bacteria; phylum Acidobacteriota; class Blastocatellia; order Chloracidobacteriales; family Chloracidobacteriaceae; genus JACQXX01. The sequence continues at coordinate 3,654 of DAOQNB010000010.1, forward strand.
GACAAGAGCGGCAACAGGCCAAAGCCTCCGGCCAGTGATCCAATAATGGCGCCCACGGTGTTCCAGGCATAAGCCAGACCGACCTGTTGTCCAATATCTTTCTTTCCTTTCCCAAGCAGGGCAATCAATAACGGAAACTGGATACCGGCAACCAGCGCGGCTGGAAAAATAGTAATGACAGTGATGATGCTCCATCCCAACAAATGACCACTAAACCCAATTGACCCAAGCGGGCGCAAGAGAATGGTTAAGAGTGCCAGCCGATCTCCCAGCGCATATGGAATGGCAATGCATACCGCTTCGAGCACACAGGTCAGGGCAAAACCTGAAATAGTTGGTGTGCGATTTCCCCCAAAAACTGAATAGATGGCACCTCCAAGTCCGATTCCCAGTAAAGCCACCGCCAAAATTAAACCAAACGTGAAGGTTGACCCACCCAATAACGGACCCAGCATGCGGTACCAGACAATTTCCATGAGCAGAAAGGCAAATCCAACCAGTCCCGCTGCCGCTAAAATAAACATCGCCGGCACCCCTTGACGAGTGGCAGATCCGCTGGCCAAATCATCACCCGCTTCAGATTGAACTGGCTCGGTTTCAGAATCTACATTTTCAACGATCATTCCTGGGGCAAGTTTGAGCGCAGCTAAGGCAATGGCCATATTGACCAGACAAGCTGTCCACAATGTGGCTCGATTTCCATAAATCTCAAGCATATAAAAGGTTGAGAGCACTGTCCCCGTAACAGCACCCAGCGTATTCATCCCATAGAGTAACGCCAGGTTTCGACGATTCTGATCTCCCTCCGTTTCAACAGCACGTGCAGCAGCCGGCAATGTCCCTCCCATTAAAAATGTCGGCACGCTGAGTACCAGAGCTGAAAAAAGGAGCCTGACCAGGGTTCCTCCCGTCAGGCCAAGCGTGGTTGAGCCACCAAAAACAATATAAAGCTGGCGAATAACCCATACCAGAAAAGGGGTCAGCGCCGTGCTCAGTGCAATCAATAACTCAAGGTGACCATATAACCTTAAGGGTTGAGCGTTTTGATCCACTCGTTTGCCAATGAGTAAGCCACCCAATCCCAGGCCTCCCATAAAAATCCCAAGCACTGCAGCAGATGCAGCCGTTGAAGCCCCAAAAATAAGTCTAAATTCACGAAGCCAGGCAGTCTGATATATCAGTGCGCACATGCCTGATCCAAATAGTAAGAGTGCAACCTTTATGACTTGTGCATTCATAGTCAAATTTTTCTTCGCTGAGTGCTGGTTGGTGCTTGATACCTGGTTCTGATACCAATGGGGGTTCAGGGTATCAGGCTCAGGGTTCAGGAAAGTAATTTTTTCAATAACTTAGCTGTTTACCCGTACGGCGTCATTATTCCGCAATGATATTTATCTGTACAAATTGTGACGATTACATTTATTGCAACGGGGGGTTGGTCTGGACAATTTGAACCTCTCCAACGAAATCTAACGGGATGGATTGGAGATTCTGGCAACTATCAGTACCACAGACCGGATGGACATTGACAGACCCGTTTGGAACAAGGCTCAGTTCCGGAGAAGGTCGGTCAGAGACGCAAGATAGTCATCGTGAAGCCAAAAAGCAACTGCCGTGCAGGGGGCAGGCTGATGGCATCGTTGGGAGACATCAGCACCACCTGATACGTCTCCAGTTTGTTGCATTGAAAAAGAAACGGCTGGAATGAAGAAGCTTCATCCCAGCCGGAAAGCTCACGGTAGTACTGTTTTTTTACGGACGTGAAAAAGCAACGGCTGGTCCAACCACTCCATTCGGGTTACGAATTGAAAGTTGAACGGTGGCGCCTCGTGGAATTTGTGAGGACACCGGGCTTGAGGTAATGAACCGGTTCTTGCTTGATTTGAGAATCAGCAATTGTCCGGCATCAGCACCATTGATCAGGAGAACCGCGCCGCTCAACGCGATGTTTGAGCCACCGCCTTCGATTCTCAATTTGCCGTTCACCTTGACCTTTGGACCAATCACGATTGGGGCTGGCCCAACAGTGAAGTTTCCAGTTTCAGCGCTGCCAGTGTTACCGGCTGCATCGCGAGCGGTCACCCGAACACGCGCATTGGTGGTATTGACTGACTGGCTAAAGCTCAGGTCAAAGGCCGTTGTTCCGCCGGAGAGCCCGGCAGCGACCAGGCTGAAGGAACCGCCATCTGAGAAGAATATGTCAATGCCCGTGACACCGACATTGTCGTTAGCCGAGAACCGAACCGTTGTTCGTGAGCCAGAAGCAAATGCCTGACCTGAACGTGGGTCGCTCACCGATACGGTTGGGCTGATGTTGTCACCACCTGAACCGGACAGGCTTGCCGTCACCGCCGTGGCGTTTCGGGCATTGCTGGTCACGGTCAGTGTGCCACTAAAGGCACCTGTCGCATTTGGTGTAAAGGCAACCTGGAAGGACTGTGAGGATCCTGGCTGTAACTGGAACGGTGTTCCTGGTACGCCCTGAGCCTGGAAGCCCTGCCCATTGACGATAATGCTGGTCACATTCAACACCGCGTTTCCAGTGTTGGTGATTGACACCGCCTGGGTTGAGGTCTGATTGACAGCCACACTGCCAAACTGAATCTGGGTTGGGTTGAGCGAGATTGATGGAGCAACACCGCGACCCGTCAGACTGGCGGTCACAGTTGGACGATTGTCAGCATTGGAAGCAATCACCAACGATCCAGTGAAATCACCAGTGGTTGGTGGCGTAAAGCAGATTTGGAAGGTACCTGAGGCACCACCTGGCACCTGCTGGTTGCCAGTTCCACCGCTAAATCCATTGCCCTGAACCGTCGCATTAAAGACCAGGGTTGAGTTACCAGTGTTGGTCACGACCAACTGACGGCATACCTGATCGCCAACGGCCACACTGCCGAAGTCAATCACGCTGCCAATCGGCACGCCATTGATTGTCACACTGCCCAAAACTGGTGCTGGTGGGGCGATACCCGTACCAACCAGGTTAATCACAATTGGAGAAGACGTGTTTGGAGCATTGTGCGCGATGCTCAATGTTCCAGTTCGCTGGCCAGTTGTGGTTGGTCTAAAGCGCAACGGAATGGTTACAGCGCCATTCGGGCTGATTGCTCCGATGCTTGGGCTAAACCCATTGTCATACACAAAATCATTGCCCGACAGGGTCAGTGACACGGTCAACGGCGCCGCGCCAGTGTTGGTCACAGTGACGGTTTGGATCCCGCTGGTTTCACCCACGGTCACATTTCCAAAGTTCAGCGTGGCACCACCGGCTGGATTGGTCGAGATGGCCTGACCAGTTCCATTGACTCGCAACGGCAGGACAAAGTTCTGGTTCAGTGTCGTGGTGATGGTGAGTGTGACTTCACCGTTCTTGACCCCAATCGTGGTTGGCGTTGCGGTAACAACAAAGTCAACAAAGGAGCCTGGCGAACCCACCGAATCAGTCGTAGGTGGTAAGGTCACCGGCAAGGAGGTGGTCAGTGGCTGCAGTGTAAATTGAGCCGGGCTTCCACCTGGGTTGGTTAAGGTAATGGCGCTGACAGTAATCGGAGCGCCAAGCGTGCCAGTGCTCAGCAAGCGAACAGTGGCTTGCTTTGAGGTATTGATCGGCACGTCACCAAAGTTCAACGAGGAAATTGGTGTCAACGTCAATGGCGGTCCAGCATTCACCTGATTGAGTGAGAAGGATGGTGTTCCTTGAGCTGGGCCCTGGTCAACCAGTTTGGCCACTGAGATTTCTGAGGTTGATCCACCAGGACTGCGCAGAGTTGCCGTAATCACATCGCCAATTTGGGCGCCAGTGGTGGTCAATGACCAGGTTGATGGCGTCACAGTTGCCGCCACCGTTGTCCGGCCAAGGAACCGCTGGGCAATCCCGGCTGAATTATTTCCGGCACCTGGAACAGAGGTGGTGCTTGAAGCAAAAACTTCAATCGTAAACTGGTTGGCACCAGAAATGTAGTTACGTCCCAGTTCGCCGACAACCTGGAGTGAATTTCCATTCAACAAGGCTGATTTTACCTTGATCGCCGCCCGTGGCTGGCTCACTGGCACAGCGGGAGGGCTGGCCGGCTCATCCGGAAGCTCTGACGTTCCATCATCATCGGCAGTGACGGTGTATTTCTCGTGGGCAAATGAGTTAGGACCCGAGACGCCGGCAGGGCCTTCGCGGTCAGCATCAAGCTGATTGGTCACGATCCGGATACCACGGATTCCATTTCCAACAATGGAGCATTCGGTAATCGTGTTGAGATCGCAATTTTCTCCATCAATATTGATTCCATCACCAATTGGAAATGGCTCAATCCCGTTGAAGAAAATGAGATTCTTGGAGAAGAAATTCAACTGGACGTTTCCATCCTGACCACCCGGTCCAAGACCCAATGTGATCCCATTGCGGCCATTGGAAAGGACCGCACCAAGCGCCGTGGTGGTCGCGGAACTATCCGTTCCGATCCGGTTATTGGTGATGTCATTGCCATCTGTACCCTGGTTCCCTGGGAAGGGGTGACCAGCAATGAAATACGTATCCACCACCGCCAGCCCGTCAATCAGGTTGTTGGAAATGGTGTTTCCATCAATGTCATTCAAGGAAGCCTGGTCTGAAATCACAATCCCGTTTTGCTGGTTGCCACGATTGTTGGTGGTTGGATCGCCACCATTGGTCAACCGACCGGTTGAATCAGTTCCAACCCGGTTATTGGTGATATCGTTGCTGTTGGTTCCCAGGTCACGCAGGAAGATTCCATGCACCACGTTGGCTGAAACCGTGTTGTTGTTGATGACATTAAAGGTCGAGGAAGCTTCAAACAAAATCCCTGATCCAGTATTTCGGGCCGGGACAAGTGAGGTAAACAGAGGCACGTTGATGCCGCTGGCTTGCAGACCAATAATGTTATTTTGAATCGTGTTGCGGCTTGGTCCAGCATTATTGCCCTGAGCCGTGTACAAAATACCGTTCACGGTATCAGCCACAAACCCATTGTTTCCGTTCACGCCGCTACAGGAAATCGTGTTACCGGAAATGGTGTTGCCGGTCGCATTGTTGCGCAATTCAATCCCAGCCGAACCCGAACTTGGGTTTGGCTCAAAACCGTTCCCAAATGGAGTGGCGCCATTCCGGAGAACCCCAATGAAGTTATTGGTAATCTGGTTTGAGGCGCTGCCGCCTTCAACCAGGATCCCGTGATCGTGGTTCCCAGCAATAATGGTGCGGCCCGACTGGCCAGAGGCACTTACGCTGGTAACGGTGGTATTCCCCGCCCCGTTGATGCGGACCCCGCGTCGGTTCCCGAGTCGGAAAACGTCGGCATCATTGACACCTGGAACGCCGCCAGCCTGTGGCGTGTTGGTGAATGAACCATTTGAGATGGTCAAATCGCCATCGGCGTTGAGGAAGTTGGATGACCCAAACAGGTCAAGGGCGCCAAGATAGCAGTTTGAAACGGTATTGCTTTGGGAGCCGACACCATTGAGTTCAATGGCTGAGGCACCAGCGCCACCCTGCGATCCAAAGCGGTTAAATCCTGCAATAATGAGGCTTTCAAACCGGCAGGTCGAAGCACCGACTTCAAAGCCGGTGTTAAACAGGTTGTCACCCACAATGCGGATATCTGGTCCAACTTTGTTGATGTTGGCAACAGCGGTTTCAGTGGTGCTGCCCAAAACTCGTGGCAAGCCACCGTTTCCGCGGGTGGTTGTTCCAGCCAGGTTTTCGCCACGAATCGTCGTGCCGTTTCCATTGGGGGCTGTCAGCGTCAGACTCGTCAACCCAGTCACACCGACGGTGTTCACCAGGCTTACGTTATAGAGTCGTTCACCCGTGGTGCCGACGATAATGGTGTTGGGCGAGACAATGCTCTGATTGAGAGCCGGAGGTTCGCGGAGATTGCTTCCAGCCAGGCCAGGAGGCACACCGGCAGCGGTATCTTCACCTACCCGGAAGGCAATCACTTCGGGGCCGGGATCGTTGTTGGCCGCAATCATGGCATCGAGGAAGGTAATTGGCAGGTTGTTGTTCACCCGGCTCGAAATGTCAGCCATCGTGCCATTGACAGGGATATTCAAAAGACCACGCAGGTCAGTTACAAAAATGGTGTCGTTCTGGGCCTGTTGTGGGCCATAGGTAAAGGCAACCGTCTGCGTATTTTGGCCATGCTTGGCGACCACCATATCGCTGACAGCGTCAATGTCAAACCGTCCGATGGCGACATCAACTGGATTTGAATCAACTTTGTAGGTTGCAGTTTGGCCAAATGACCGCCCGTTCCGGTTCAATGAAACCGTAACCTGGCTGTTGGCACTATCAACCACAACGATATCTGGATAGGCATCGGTGTCCATCCAGTCAATTTTCACAGCCGTCGCGCCGTTTGCAGGCTTGAACGTGTACGCGGTGCCAAAACCAGCCCCTTTTTGGTTGGTCCAGACATTGACGCTGCCGTTCACCGTGGCGGCCACGATATCAGCGTGCAAATCAAGGTTGAGATCACGCAAGGCCATCGCCGTCACCGCTTCACTTGAAGCCAGTGTGGTTTGGCGTGAAAACTTGCCTGCGCCGTCACCCACCCAGATTTCCACACCGGCTTTGGTGGCAACCACCAAATCGGTGCGCTGGTCAGCATTCACATCAGCCGCCTCAAGGGCAACCACCCCAGCCCCAGCCTTCAGAATCTGGGCTTCGGTGGCTTCATAGGTAAAGGAGGAATCTTTGCGGGCAATGACCCGAACTTCACCCGAGGCATCCCCTACGGCAATCCCTGGCAGTCCCGTATGGTTGAGATCGGCCACCACCAGTGAGGTTGAAGCCTTGCCAACCGAAAGGTCTGTCAATGCGCTGAAGTTCCCCTGCCCATCGCCAGCCACCAGGGAAAGCTTGTTGGTGTTGGCGTTTACGACCGCCAGGTCAGCCAGGCCGTCAGCATTGAAATCCCCAACCCGAAAGGCGATTGGGGCGGTGTATGGCAGTGATGAAACTTTCGTTTCTGAAAACTGGCCCTGGCCATCTTGTGCCCGGAACGTCAGGTACCCGCGGCTGTCAGATGCACCATAACTGGTCAAAATGTCAGGACTGCCATCACCGTTGATGTCAGCCGTGATCATGGCCAGCGGCTGGGCTGAATTGCTGGATGAAGCCCGGAACGCCTCGACTGAACTTCCTTCGGGCAGATCTCGACCGTCAAGTAAGTAAAAGTCGGGGCCTTTGGCGGTCTGGGCGCGAAATGTCACCGCTCCGGTTTCGGGAACGGGGAAAAACTCCAATGGTGCAACTTGCTGAACCATCGGAGCTGCTTCAGGCAGCGGACTCCGCGCTGCACTGTTGGCGGCTACGGGGCGAAGGGTGGCAATCGTGCCACCAGCGAGCAGGATTCCGCAGGTCAGCCAACTAAAAGTGCTGAAAAGTTTCCTTCCTGGTTTCAACATTCTGGTCCTCCTCTATAGGTTGGAACGCTCTGAATGCGTCACATCTCTTTCTCAAGCTTTGATTGTTTCGTCTTTAAGCAAAAAAACTTCAAAATGACAGGGTTCTTCAGACAAAAGAAGCTGAACGGGAGAGTTCATGACTCACTCATCATGTAAAGACTGTCTTTTTTGGAAAAACTTCTGATTGGAAAGTAAAAGTGTGTAGTTTTTGGGTTGTTACTCTGGCGCAGACTTTCCTCTGCATTTAACGTGCCATAGTTTTTACTTCGCACCACGTCCCTTGCTTTTTTGATCTGGGCTTAGAAATTACTGCACTTATCAAACCCAAGGGCAAGCTTAGCACAGCAACGAAGTGGGTCAGATGGATAGCGTACACTAGATAGTAACTATACGTGAAGCGCTATCCACTCGCTCGTAAACACCAGGCACCCGTATTAAATCATTTCCAACCGGTCAAACCAAAAGAATAAGCGAGATTGAATATTGAACGTGAGGTGAAGTCCGCCACTTTACCCTAATTTTCACGTTACGCAACACCAAAAACAGCAGTTGAGCGATCAAAGGTTGGGGATACAGGGTTTAGGGGTTGGGGATACAACCTGTTTTTTCCTCTGAGAGATCTCGCTGATCTCACGTCCTGAATCCATCTGAGCAACCTGTGATTCCCTCGCACAAGGTTTTACTTCTGTTGATTGGTCAGCAGCAGGTTCCCTTTTGCATCCCGCCCAACCCGCAAAGGTGCCGAACGAGGGGCGGCGGCCAATCCGCCAGTTTCAGCTAAACCATTGTAAATATTACCTGCCACGATAGAAGCGAGTGAGCCACGCTGGCGTGAACCGGTGGTAATCACCGAAATGACAAGGCTTGGGTCAACCGGGTTGATAAAAGAAGTAAACAACCCCAATTTTGTTCCCTGAGCACAATAGCAATCACAACTCCCGGTCTTTCCGGCTACGGCCAGACTGGCAGCATTTGACCGGCGAGCGGTGCCGTAATCAACGGCAGCCAGCATTCCTTCGATCATTTTTGCCCGTGCAGCCTCAGGCAAAGAAATGGTTCCGGCAACTTCAGGTTTAAAATGTTTGATATCGTCCTGAGTGCGCAAAATCTGTGGTTTATAGACCGTGCCTCCATTCGCAATGGCGGCAGTAAACACGGCCAGTTGAACGGCAGTGATCCCAAATCCATCACCATGACTAAATATTCGACGCAGGTTATTGGCTGGGGTTGGCAAATAGCCGGTGCTTTCACCTGGAACATTGACTTCAGTCGGACGGCCAAACCCAACTTCACGGGCATAGGCCAGCATCCGGTCTAACCCAATCTGCTCGCCGAGATCCTGAAAGTATTCATTGTTTGAGCGCGCCAGGGCCTGGGTCATCGTAAACTGGGTTCGTCCAAACGCCAGCGGGGTATCTGGATCAGCAATGCCTTCTCGTAAGGCGGCGAGGGAGGTCAACAATTTAATGGTGGAACAGGGTTTAAACGGTCGGCTTACCGCCCAGGCCTGATTGACCATGCTTAATACCCGGCCTGAATTGGCGTCCATCACCACCACCGTTCCGGGGTTATCGCCCAGCGCTTCAAGGGCCAGTTGCCGGATATGCAGGTTTTCACCGCTCAAATCATCAGCCTCAATCTGGTTTTGGGTACTGGCCAATAAACCATTGTCAACTGCCCGAATCCGGGCCAATCGGGCCGCCGCCGCCCGACGCTCAGCCTCACGGCGGGCAGCAATTCGCGCCGCCCGACTGTTTTTTCGGGCGACGGTTGATTTGGAGGCAACTGCTTTTTTCCCAGCTCGCGCCGTGGTGGGGAGTGTTTTTGAGGTTGAAGGACGTTTGGTGGCAACAGCTGCAGGTTTGCCTTTTGATGTGACTTTTGGGCTTGCCTTCGATATGGCTTTCGAGGTTGCCTTCGATGTGGCTTTTGAAGATCGGTCAGTTGATTTTGCGGGAGCCGCTTTGCCACGGGCGAGAGTTTTGGGTGGGGTCGAGGACTTTCGGGATGAAACTTTTTTTGATGGTCCTGAGGCTTTCGCTTTTGAGCCAGTTGCCTTTGTGCCACTGGCGGCTGTGCCTGGGACCGTCAGGTGGAACCCAGCGACCAGCCCAATAAGCATCACCCAGCTTAATGCCACCCGACTCAGTGTGTGATTGATCTGTTTCATAGGTAAACCTCGCCCTGAACAAAGATTATCGATGAGATGTGTTAAGGAGTGCTGACAGGTGCGTCGTTCCTGAAAACAGAAACGGCGGTCAAGGGTTGCCCCCGTAGGTTGTCCCCCTTGACCGCCGCACCTGTGTAATTGTACCGCTAAGGGTATTTAGCGTCCGCTGTCAACCCGGCGCTTTCGCATACTGGAGCGTTGCCGTTTCCGGGCCAGTTCAGATTTCAACCGTTTTCGCTCACCAGGTTTGACAAAAAACCGATGTTTTTTCACGTCAGCAATAATGCCTTCGCGTTGCACCAGTCGCTTAAACCGGCGAAGAGCGCTTTCGATTGACTCTCCCGGGTACAGTTCTACCTGAGCCACGTTGTATCACCACCTTCTGTGATTGAAATGAATGCAGGCTGCTTCAGCTTGATCGGAAAAGGATGGAAAGTGAAGCGAGAGTGGCAAAGTACAAGGGAAAAGAAGGCGCTGTCAAGTTGTTTCACGCGCTGTGATGGGCAAACGTGGTATGAGGTTTGCTAAACAAAACATGCTCCATTCGCACTTTTCAATTCCTGAAACAGTTACTTTGTGGTTTTTATGGACTGAGACTGGAAAAACGTCTCAGTTTCTGACTTTTTCGGACTGCTTGACAAGCAATTTGCGAGTGTGAGAAGGTTGCGCTAGGTAGTCACCTCAGCCTTTTAACAATAACCATCTCATTCAAAACACACTTTTTGGTTCTTGCATCTCGCACAGCATCCATCTGTGCCCCTTCTCTTCAATTCGTCAGGGGAAGATCAAACCCTTTCCCGAAGTGGTAGACCAATTCAGCACCAACCCAGGGAAATTCCCCCAGGCGGGAAACACCTGCCAAAGGGCATGTACTATTTCTAAACGGTCCTGGACAGAACGTCCCGGGGCTGAAGTTGAAAGCGGTATCTATCACCCGTGTTCTACCCAAAAACCCCGCATCCTCGGCCCAGCTCAATCAAGAGTGAGCCTTTAATAAGATACTCTTTTTGTGATGCTTGGATGGTATCTTCAATTGAAATGCGACAAGGGGAAAACCTACCACAGTTCAACTCCGATCAGTCCGACCTGCTCGGCTTTCAGGTAAAGTCCGCAGGATGACTGCCTGGCAGTTGAGTCCTGCTTTCTTGGGAGTTAGGTCGCAGAAACAACAGAGGAGAAACGTCAATGTACACACGTATCGTGAAGAAACAAGGTTTTGCGGCAATAGGGGTCTTCCTGGTGATGTCCCTATTGCTGGTTAGCAGCAGCCTCTGGCCCTCCGCTGCTAACCCGGCCTTGACCGCTTCTTCCCCACGGACGATCACCCCGCTTTTGCGTGGTGCCACTCCGCAAGGACCTGCGGTTATAGGTCAAAGTGATCTACAGGGAACCTCAATCAGCTATCGCAATGCTGGTGGGCTTGCCTTAGATTCAAGTGTCCAGCCCAGCCGATTGTATGTGGCTGATACCTCGAATAATCGGGTACTTGGTTGGGCAAGTGTGAAAGATTTCCAGGCCGGTGCTGCTCCAGGCATCGTTTTGGGACAGCCTGATTTTGGAACACTTGCCGCCAATAGCCGTGGCATTAGTTCTGAAAGCCTCTCTCATCCAGTCGGGGTCGCGGTTGATAAAGCCGGCAACCTGTTTGTGGCCGATGCCGGCAACAATCGGGTTCTGCGGTTTGATTCGCCATTTACCACCGACACTGCGGCAGACCTCGTCTGGGGACAGGACAGTTTTACTGACAACCAGCCGCGGAGCAAACGGGCCGGATTTGACTATCCGACCGGTGTTGCCGTTGGCACCACCACTGCAAATGGTGAGTTCCTCTATGTCACCGATCAAGGCAACAAGCGGGTTGTGGTCTATCACACAACAGATACCACCCCAGTCAATGTGCTTGAAAATGAAGCCTTTAAGTCTCCGGCTGGCATTGCAGTCACCCAATTCTTCGAAGAATTGTTTGTCACCGATTCCGGGACCAACAAGGTTTTCGTTTACACCGATGCATCCACAACCCCAACCCTGACGCGCGTCATTGACAAGGTTGGCAAGAAGGTCAGCAAGGATGCGTCCAAAATTCCATTCAAAGGAATTGGCGCCATCGCCGCATCTCCAACCGGCGGTTTTTATCTGGCTGATTCAATGAATGGACGGGTGATCGAATTTACCACCCCAACCAACGAAGAAGATTTTGACGCCGACCGCATTTTCGGCGCCAGCGATGCGGACCTCTATAGCCCCTTCGCCAAAAACTTCCGTGGAATGCCACTGGCCGTGGCGATTGACCGGGATGGCTCAATTTATGTGAGCGATGCCAGTTCCGGATCAATCCAGGTCCTCCCTTCCCCGAATGCACCAGTCAGCCAATCATTGCCGACTGATTCGTCAAAAGGCGGGCTGGATGTCAATCCGAATGCCTTCCCAGGGACAGATACCTTCAACCCGGCTGGCAGCTATGTCCGTGTACCAACCGGGATCAACAACCTGTGGCAGATCACGATTTCATCAGCCGCCGCCGCCTGTACCCCAGGCACGGGTGGTGACCCAATCAATAATGCGGGTCACACCGGACCAAATTGCGCCGGCTTCCGCAACAATGCAAGCTGCTCGATTGCCAGCCCCAACGTCTCAATTTCGGCTGGTGAACTCCGTTCAGGAACAGGCGCGAACGTGTGTACCGACTATAACCTGACCGGTATCTGCGGCGGCGCCACATTGAACCTGAACTACTTCCTGCGCACCGCTCCGGCGGCGTTTGGCACCCGGCAGGCATTTATTGAAATGCGCACCAGTGCCACCCAGAACTTTGCAGGTGGGTTCACGGTTATCGCCTCTAACCAGGGCGTCGGTGTACCGCTGGTCGAAGCAGCCACCAACACAGATCCATTTACCGCCATCTCGATCCCATTGACTGGAGCCGCGGGTCAGTTCCTGCAGTTCCGGTGGCGCTTTAGCGCGGTGAACAACACCGGCATCAACGCCAACAGCCGTGGGTTCTTTGTGGACGATATTCAGGTGGTTGCCAACAACAACCCACCAACTGTCAACATCACGGTTGACAATGCCACCCCATGCCAGGGCGATGCGGTGACCTTTACCGCCAACGCCACCAGTGCCAATACTTTCCAGTGGCGCAAAGACGGAATTGACATCCCAGGTGCTACGGCCAACACCCTGGTCCTGACGGGTGTCACGGCTGCCGATTCCGGCAACTACACCTGCTTTGTGACCAACAATTGCGGATCAACCCTGAGCAACACGATTGCCCTGGGTGTGACCATCCAACCGCAACATCTGAACATTACAGCGACCCCAAATCCATACTGCGCGGTGGGTGACATTGTCGCCATCACGGGTGTGGTTTCCGGCGCTGACGAATACCGCCTGCAACGCAGTATTGACGGCGGCGTGACCTGGACCAACATCGGCGGCATCGTGGCCACACCAACGTTTAACCGAACGACGGTCGCGGCAGACAACGGCGCCTTCTTCCGTGTTCTGGGTCGCAACACACCATGCTTTGACTTCCCACCTGACATTGACCCAGGTGATGGCGATCCGGCGGCTTCGCCGACCGATGCCATTCCAGGTGTGCCGACCGTTCAGTTGACACTGACGGCAGCGATTACAGCGGTCAATATCGTGGCCAGCCCAGGCACAACGGTGTGTGAAGGCAGTTCACTGCAGTTCTTCTCAACCCCAGTTGGTGGAACGCCAAGCTCCTTCCAGTGGCAACTCAACGGTGGCCCATTGACCGATGGGTTCACACCAGGTCTCGGAACGGTTGCCGGTGCCAACACAGGCACGCTGACCATTAGCGGGATTGTGGCGGGAATGGGTGATTTCACCTTGATTGCCGACAACAACTGTACGGCTGATCCAGGCGTCACCAGCAACACGGTGACCGTCACGATTAGTCCGGCTCCAGTCGCCACGCAGACTTGTTTTGATGCGGATTGCGACGGCGCCGTCACGCTGTGCGTTGGTGATTCCGGCACCTTTAATGACACGGGTATTACCGCCCCAGGAGCAGGGATTACCTACTTCCTGTTGCGCAGCCCAGATGGTGTGGCACCATACGTGCCAGTCGCCGGCCCATCAGCCACCCCGGCGTTCCCATATACGGCAGTTTTGGCCGATAACGGAGCGCGCTACCGGTTGCGCGTCGTCACCGGCTGTGGCAATGCTGATTCAGCACCCGCCGTTCTGACGGTAAACCCGGCTTCCCCAGGAACAGCGGCCACCACCGTCACGGTTGATGGCGGCGCCCCACAAACCAGCCCACCACCCGTGCAAGCCTGCTCAGGTGCCACGCTGGTCTTCACGATTCCAACCATCGCTGGAGCGACCTCCTATCAATGGCGGCAGGCTGGCGTTGATCTGATCAACGGCCCGGTCGGTCTCATCACGATTTCAGGTGCCCAAACGACCACCCTGACGATTACCAACGTCCAGGATCCAACCTCGGATGGTGTCTATCGCTGCTTTGTGACACACCCCTGCGGTAACTTCCAGAGCACAGGTGTAAACGTCAATATCATTCCTGGCCCAGTGGCCACCCAGACCTGTGCGGGTCCTGGTCCAACTGAATGCGACGGTGCGGTGACCCTCTGCCCAGGCAACTATATCTTTGATATGACGGGTGGATTTACACCTCCAGGCCCAGGCGTGACCTACACGCTGCAACGCAGCCCGGATGGGGTGGCCCCATTCGTTGACCTGGCTGGTCCATCGGCCTCGCCAACCTTCCTCAACATTCCAGTGGCCTTCCCGGCTGACAACGGCGCCCGGTATCGCATTCGCGTTACCACCGGCACCTGCAACAGCGCGGATGCCCTGCCATTGACCTTAACAGTCACACCACCACCGCCAGCCACGCTGAACACAACGGTGGAAATCAATAACGGCGGTCAGACGCCTGGCCCAGCTAATGCCTGCGAAACCGACACCGTGGTCTTCCGCGTGCCGGATGTCCCTGGCGCAACGGGCTATGTCTGGCGGCAAAACGGTGTCGCGTTTGCCACCGACAACGGGACGCTGGGAACGGGCGGCTTTACGGGTGCTTTCACTCGAACGCTGACCTTGCTCAACATTGATACCATGGCGGCTGGGGATTATGACGTTCAGGTCATGCATCCTTGTGCCCCGGGCGGAATGTTCTTCAGTGCTCCGGCTATCACCTTGACGGTGACCCCAGACCTGGATGGTGCCATTGCCATGGTTGCCACGTCACCAACCTGCGAAGGTTCAACGGTGATCTTCAGTCTGGATCCAGCCACTACCACCAATGCGACAAGCTTCCAGTGGCAGTACAGCCTGCTTGAAGTTGGTCCATACTCAAACATCATCGGGGCCGTTGCCTCGACCTATACCATCAGCCCAACGGATCAGGCCGACACCGGATTCTATCGGTGCGTCGTCTCTAACTCTTGCTCACTGGGTGCCACCAGTACCGCTGTGGCCCTGGTTGTGAATGCAACACTGCCTCCAACCATCACCACCGTGGTCACACCAGTGGTCACCAGCATTTGCGAAGGCCAGAGCGCCACGTTCTCAGTGCCGACCTTTGCCGGTGCGACCTATCAGTGGCGGTTAAATGGTGTGGCATTCCCGACCAACAATGGCACGATGGGTGCTGGAACCTGGGCGGGTGCGACCACCAACACGCTCTTGATCAGCAACGTTGATGGTTCATTTGATGCCGGCGACCCAGGCGAGGGCTATGACTGCGTGGTCACTGCCGCTCCTGGCTGCGTCCCACCAACTGTTACCAGCAGCCTGGCGCCATTGCGCGTCAACGAACTGGTTGTGGCCCCAATCGCGACGATGGCTATTCCGGATCCGCCGGATGTGTGCTCTGCCGCACCAAACAATGATGTCACGTTGACCGTGCCAACCTTCATCGGTGCCACCTATCAGTGGTATCGTGGATTGAACCCGGTTTCCAACGGCGGCAACATTGCGGGTGCCACCACTCCAACCCTGACCATTACCGACATCGTGGTCGGTCAACAGGGTGCCTATCGCTGCTTGATCACCCCAGGTGGTGGTGGAGCTTGCGGCCCAGGCATCTTCAGCCAGACCCAAACAGTCACCATCAGCAACCCATTGCCGTCTCCAATCACAGCGAGCTTTGTGGTTGACGGTCTGCCAACGCCGGACAATCCGGAACTTGTGTGTGAAGGCGCCAATGTCAATATCGTCACGACACCCGCCCTTGCTCCAGCTCCAGGGTTGACGTTTGAATGGTTCTTCAACGGTGTTTCACTGATCACCACGCCGGTGGCCAATGTCACAGGTGCCGACACGGCAACCTTGACGATTACCGGTGCTTTGGATCCAGAAAACACAGGTATGTATCAACTGACCGTGACCAATCCATGCGGACCGGTCGTGAGCACAATTGCAACGCTCACAGTTGTTCCAGACACTCCAGTGTTGACCACCACCATTGCTGAAACAAGTGGTGTGGCCAACGATGGCATTGTCTGTGCCGACCCAGGCGTTGTGGTTAACTTTGTCTGCACCGGCGGCCCAGCCCCAGGTCCAGGCGTCACCTATGAATGGGTCTTCAATGGCGGCCCGGCGGCTCTGGCCAATGGCGCCAGCCCAATCGGTACCATTTCAGGAGCAGATACTCCAACCTTAACCATTACTGGTCCAACCTTTATTGCAGCCGGCACCTACTTCTGCCGATTGACCACCGTGTGTGGTCTCATCGCCAGCAACATCGTGACGTTGCAAACCAACCAGACCTTGTTGCCAGGATTTGACATTGTTGCCAATCCGAGCGAAAGCGTTTGTATTGGTCAGGATCTGACGCTGACCGCTCCAGTGCCAGTTGGTGGCTTCGGCCCAGGCACGACACTGCAGTGGACCGGCCCAGGTGGGGCGTTAGTTGACGGCCCAGTGGCGGGTGGTGGCAGCATTTCAGGTTCAACGACACCAGTCTTGACCCTGAACGATGTGACGGTTACTTTTGCCGGCAATTACTCGCTGACAATTATGAATGCCTGTGGTCCAGTGACGAGTGAAATCGTTCCAGTGGTAGTCAATGCCGCCGTAACGGTGGTGGCGGATCCTCCGGCCCAGAACATTCCAACCGGTAACGACGCGGTCTTTACGGCCACCATCAGTGATCCAACGGCCACTACCCAGTGGTTCTTTGACGCTGATTGCGGTGGAGTTGGCGCCGCGGTTGCGATCACCAATGATGGTGTCAACTACTCCATTATTGATGCTCCAGGGACCTCAACCCTGACGATCCTGGCGGCAACGGCAGCCGATTCCGGATGCTACTTCTTGCGTGCCACCAGTGCGCAGTGCGGTATTGCCGACAGCAACCTGGTGCAGTTGATTATCAACGGCGCTGAATTCCCAGTGGTCTATGTGGCTGATACAGCCAACAACCGTATCCAGCGCACAACCAACGGTGGTGTGACCTGGACAGTACTGGGCACGGGCAAACTCCTGGGTGGTTCAGCTCAGGGTGACTTCCGCGCTCCAGAAGCTGTTGCCGTTGATCCAGGCGACAACCCGCTTGATCCAGCCGACGACATCGTCTATGTGGCTGACACACAAAACAACCGTATCCAGGTTGGTATCAATGGCGGTCTCCTCCCAGCAGACTGGTCAACGTTGGCGATCAACGGTACGACCATTGACCGGGTGAAAGCACCATTTGGAATCACTGTGGATATCGAAGGAAACGTCTACGTTTCAGACACCAACAACTTCCGCGTCATTCGCTACCTCGGTGGTGTGAACGCTGCCGCAACCAACCAGATCCTGGCAACAGGTGGAACGGGTGCGGGTCAGGTAAGCATTCCACACGGATTGGCAATTGACTTTAACTTCAACCTCTATATTGCCGATCAGGGCAGCAACAGCCGCGTGCTCAAGATTGTCAATGCCAACACCGTGGCGGTGACCAACACTGGTCTGGCGGTGGCGACTTCCGGAACGGGAGCAGCTAACGTCAAGAACCCACAGGGTGTGGCGTGCGACAGCGCAGGCAACCTGTTTATTGCTGATACTGGCAACAACCGCGTGAAACTGCATCCAGCACCAGTCAATACACCGGCTGGCGCGGGTGTCATTCTCACCAACGGCAACGGAACGGCCCTGGGCCAAACCCGCGCTCCAGAAGGTGTCACCCTGGCTCAGTTCACTGATCCAAGCACCCCAGTTGGACTGCGGAACGCGGTTTCCATCATTATCTGCGACACGCTCAATAACCGTGTTGAAGGTAAACTCAATCCATTCACACCAAGCCCAGCCGCAAACTGGGTTCTGATGGGTGGACAGGGAACAGTGGCTGGTCAGTTCAAGTCACCGAGCAAGTGCCGGTAGTCCACAATTGTAAGGGAGAAGGAATCTCCTCCTCTCTTCTCTGCTCACAAAAGGCCGAAGGTTCTGTGTGAACCTTCGGCCTTTTGCTTTTTCACTATTCTATCAGGGCACCGGAGAGTCTCAGCGCTGTCAAGCTACTAAACAGTCATCGTTCTTCTTGACAATTCAATAGAATTCATTGCTTCCAAATAACTTAGCGAATAAAAAAGCAATCACTCCGTCTACTATCTGCATACCAGCTACACACTTACTAATTTATCCGCCAGAAATTTGCTGGTCCTTCAGAGATTCTATTGATCGCTTAAATACATTCATTTCAGTCACTTACAGAACCACGGTAAATCTTTCAAAGTAACCTCATCTGGCACGAGAATTGCACAAAGACAAGTTATCCTCATTTTTTTCAATCACTGCAAACCTACATAAAAATTCATTCAGCCAAGCTGAGGTTATGTTATGAGCAAATTGTTTCGCCTTTTGTTATGTGTCGTTCTTGTTGCCGGAATCAGTGGGATGTGGTTGCGCCACGGAAGCGCATCAACGTCAACCACCACTGACAAGCAAGCCGCCGGCTTGGAAATCCCAACCACTGAAGCCATGGACCTCTGGCAGGACGTTGATGTCGCTACGTTGCGCGCCGTCCAGCAGCAGGAAGTCAACTGGATCAACCCGGTGGAATATCGTTCAGTTGCGCTGAATGAATTATCGCTGGCTGGAATTTTGAATCGAGCACCGATGGAATTCAGTGCTGAATCAATGAATAGCCGGGTCGTGATGACCTTCCCGATGCCAGATGGCACCAATCAGCGGTTTGCGGTGGTCGAATCACCGATTATGGGGCCGGAACTGGCCGCCGAATGGTCACACATCAAAACCTATGCCGGACAAGGCATTGATGACCCAACCGCAACCATCCGATTTGATGTGTCTCCAGTCGGTCTGCGTGGAATGATCCTGTCCGCCGAAGATACGGTGTATATCGATCCGGCCAAACGTGGCGGAACGAACCTCTACATGACCTATTCCAAGAGCAAGTATGTTCGCGACGACAAAACGTTTGATTGCCAGATGACATCACCGGAACTGGGTGACCTGGATCAGCATGACCACAAATTCAGTGTAACTCCAAATACACTGCCAACCGAAAACCCGATTCGTCTGCGCACGTACCGTCTGGTGGTGTGCGGCAACGCCGAGTACGGCAATGCGGCTGGTGGCGGAGTGCTCGCCAACGCCCAGGCTGCCGTGGTCACCACGGTCAACCGCGTTTCCAGTTTGTATGAACGAGATATGGCTGTGCGTCTGAGCCTGGTGAAATCGTATGTGTTTGTCGGCAGCACCACCGCCGATCCATTTACCAATAGTGCCAACACCAACGCCACAACTTCGTGGAGTGAAAACACCACCTACATCAACAACAACTGGGGCGCGGCGAACTACGATGTCGGCCACTTCTTCTCAACCGGCGCGGGCGGTGCAGGCGACATCGGCCAGGTGTGTGTGGCTGGACGTAAAGCCAACGGTGCAACCGGCCAATCAGCCCCAACCGGCGACGGCTACGACATTGACTACGTTGCCCACGAACTGGGTCACCAGTTTGGTGGTCGCCACACCTTTAACTCAGGTGGGACGAATGGATGCAACGCTGGAGCACGTGATACCACGGGCCCACTGCCAAACGCGATTGAACCCGGTAGCGGCAGCACTGTGATGGCCTATGCCAGCATTTGCGGTAGCCAGGATTTGCAGTTGATTGGACAGGGCGAAGGCGCCAATGGACAGGTGATTGCCGGTGCGAGCGACGATTACTTCCACTCAACCAGCGTCGAACGCATCATCAACAACGTCACCAGCGGCACCAGCACCTGCGGTGCGCAAACCGTTACCACCAACAACCGGCCAACCGTTGATGCCGGGTTGAACTACACCATCCCTGTCAATACCCCATTCACGTTAACCGCCGCCAGCGCCAGCGATCCAGATGGTGATGCGCTGACCTACTGCTGGGAACAAATGGACCAGGGATCAGCGATTACGTCAGGCAGCCTGCCAAACCCGGATCTGGGCAACAATGCGATTTTCCGCTCGTGGCAGCCAAGCACCAGCTCATCACGGACGTTCCCAGAACGGTCAGTGATCCTCAATGATTCAACCAAAGAATCCCGCCCAGGCCGGCATGCCAAGTCACTGAAAGGTGAAAAACTGCCAACCACGTCCCGCACGATGAACTTCCGCTGCACGGTCCGCGACAACCGGGCTGGCGGTGGCGGTGTGAGCTGGGATGGTATGACCGTGACCACCACGACCGCAGCGGGTCCATTTGCGGTCACGGCCCCAAACACAGCGGTTTCCTGGTCCAACAACACCCCGCAGACCATCACCTGGAGCGTCGCTGGCACCAGTGCCGCACCAGTTTCCTGCGCCAATGTGAAAATCACGCTTTCCACCGATGGTGGTGTGACCTTCCCAACCGTCCTCAGCAACAGCACCCCCAATGACGGCACTGAAGCCTTGACGATCCCAGCCGGTATCACGTCAACCACGGCCCGAGTGAAGATTGAAGCCGTCGGAAACATCTTCTTCGACATTTCCAACACCAACTTCACCATCACTGCCGGATCAAGCTGCACCTACTCAGTCTCCCCAACCACGGTTTCAGCCACTGCCGCTGGC
>DAOQNB010000011.1:0-12429 GCA_035335845.1 Acidobacteriota bacterium
GGTGGTAGCTCCCAAAACCTCGCAATCACCGGCTATCCGAACTGCAGCCCTTCGGGATGCTCAATCCAATTCACCACATGTCTCGTCCCACTGGAATGCAATCAAAAACCTACACGTGAAAGCATCTCCTCTGCTCGGCCAGCCGCTTCGCGAGTTCAAAACCACTTTTTTTCAACTCCTACCTCGCATCACTCATCACATTCTTCATTCTTCATTCTGTCATCTTTCGGCTGAACCGGACGCAGAGAACCTCAAAGTGAAGCGTCTTCAGGGGTTTTTTTTATCCGGCTCTTTGACTAGAATAGCCAGCGTCAACTTCTACTCCTAAAAAATCAGATCCCCCATTTACAACTTCAAGGTCAATTCTTCTGCGGCACATACTACTTTTCTGTGCGCACCCACGGCAGGTAAACCACGATGACCAATCTTGCTACTGAGCCCCCAGTTGAGCCTTCCACAGTGGTTGAATTGCTCACCCGGCGGGCGACTGAGTTTGCTGATAAACGCGTCTATCTCTATCTGGCGGATGGTGAAGTCGAAGCTGCCCAGTTGACCTTTGCTGAAGTTGACCGACGCGCGCGGGCGATTGCCGCCACCTTGCAGCAAAAACAGGCCACAGGCGAATCGGCGCTCTTGCTCTACCCAGCCAGCCTTGATTTTGCAACTGCATTTTTTGGGTGTCTCTATGGCGGAGTGATTGGGGTTCCGGCCTATCCACCCCATCCACAACGGGTCAATCGAACCCTTCCCCGGCTGCAGGCAATTGCGGCTGATGCCAAAGCCAAATTTGTGATGACCACCCGTCAGGTGTATTCCATGGCGGAGATGCTCTTTGATCAGGCCCCTGACCTGGCCCGCATGGAATGGGTCGTCACCGATGAAATTCCCGATTCGGTGGCCGAAACCTGGCAACCTCCAGATATTACCCCTGACTCACTCGCCTTTCTGCAGTACACCTCCGGGTCAACCTCGATCCCCAAAGGGGTGATGGTCACGCATCGAAACATGCTCTGCAATGCAGCCTATTACCGTGACGGATGGGAACATACACCCGACACGGTCACGGTGACCTGGATGCCCAATTTTCATGATTTGGGCTTGATGGATGGCATTATCCAGCCAATTTACACCGGCTATCAGTCCGTGTTGATGTCGCCAGTGGCGTTTTTGCAGCGTCCATTGCGCTGGCTGCAGGCAATTTCAAAATATCGCGCGTCGTACAGCGCGGGGCCAAATTTTGCCTTTGATCTCTGCGTTCGTAAAATCTCCCCTGAACAGCGCGCCGCGCTTGATCTGAGTTGCTGGAAAGCCGCGCTCAACGCCGCTGAACCAGTTCGCCGCGAGACAATGGAACGCTTTACCAAAGCGTTTGAGGGCTGCGGCTTTCGCTGGAAAACCTTCTCTCCAGGGTTTGGCCTGGCTGAAGCCACGCTGAAAGTGGCCGCCACCCGGCGTGAAGATGATCCGGTTTTTTGCACCGTTGATGCCCAGGCACTTGAACAGCACAAAGTCATCGAAGTCCCAGCTTCGTCCCCTGCCGAAAATATCCGCATGCTGGCTGGTTGTGGCAAGCCAGCTCCAGAACCGTCTGGCGTCCGGGTTGTAATTGTGAATCCCGATTCGATGACCGCCTGCGCCCCGGATGAAGTCGGTGAAATTTGGGTCTCTGGCCCCGGCGTGGCGGTTGGATACTGGCGACGTGAAGAAGAAACCGAACACACCTTCCGCGCCTATCTGGCGGACACTGGCGAAGGCCCTTTCCTGCGAACCGGTGACCTTGGGTTTATGAAGGATGGAGTGCTCTTCATTGCCGGACGCCTCAAGGACATGATCATCATTGATGGTCGCAACCTGTATCCACACGACATTGAGCTGACGGTCGAACAGAGCCATCCGGCCATTCGTCCTGGCTGTACGGCTGCGTTTTCGGTTGACTCTGCCGATGGCGAACACCTGGTCGTGGTGGCCGAAATTGAACGTCGCGAACGTGCCCGTGGCGGAGAGCGCCGATCTTCAACCGAACTCAAAGATCCCAGTGCCGCCGACGTGCGCACCATTCAGGCAGCGATTCGGCAAGCGGTGGCTGAATTTCACGATGTTCACGTCTACACGGTAGATTTAATTAAGCCGGGCACGATTCTCAAAACATCAAGCGGGAAAATCCAGCGGTCAGCGTGCCGACAGGCATTTCTTCACCGACAACTGGAATTCCTGCCGACGGAAACGCCATCGCTTGGGCTCAGTGAAGATTCATCCAGCCCGGTGTTGACTCCGCTCAAGAAAACCCCCAGTGCCGAAGAAATTCAAGTCTGGTTGATTGACCAACTGGCGCGGTATTCGCGCCTGCCCGCCACTCGAATCAATATTCACGACGAGTTTTCGCGATTTGGGCTGGCATCGCGGGATGTGGTCAGTTTGACCGGAGACTTTGAGCAGTGGCTGGGACGCAAACTCTCGCCAACGCTGTTTTATACCTACCCTTCGATTTATGCGCTGTCGCGACATCTCGCTGGAGGCCAGGATTCAATCGAACTGATTTCACACTTTTTTGCCGGACAGAACAAAGCCGAAGAACCCATTGCAATTATTGGAATTGGCTGTCGTTTTCCAGGTGCGAACAGTCCCGAAGCGTTCTGGCAACTGCTGTGCGACGGCGTGGATATGGTCCGCGAAGTCCCAGCGGAACGCCGGGGAAAGAGCGGTTTTTACCCGACCGATCCAAGCCAGACCTACTGGGGTAGTTTTCTGGATGACATTGACCTGTTTGACTATGGATTTTTTGGGATTTCCCGCCGCGAAGCCGAGCACATGGATCCGCAACAACGGCTGCTGCTCGAAGTCACCTGGGAAGCGCTCGACGATGCCGGACTGGCGCCGCAACGATTCAGCGGGAGCAAAGTCGGAGTGTTTGTCGGACTTGGAATTGGTGACTATGGTCGCATTCAGGTCGGCTCACCTCAATGCCGGACTCCCTATACGGCAGTGGGTAGCTCGTTATCAATTGTTTCAAACCGAATTTCTTACGTTTTCAACTTCCTTGGTCCCAGCCTCTCGATTGATACAGCCTGCTCATCATCACTGGTGGCAGTCCATACCGCCTGTCAAAGCCTCCGCCAGGGTGAATCGGTGCTGGCAATTGCCGGAGGTGTCAATTTGCTGCTGTCACCCGAGGTCACAGAAAACCTGATGGCCTCAAGTTTTTTGTCTCCAGATGGACGCTGCTGGACCTTTGATGCACGCGCCAATGGCTATGTTCGGGGTGAAGGCGCCGGACTGGTCGTGCTCAAACCACTCTCCAAAGCCATTGCCGATAATGACTCAATTTATGCTGTCATTCGGGGCAGCGCCGTCAACCAGGATGGACGAAGTAATGGTCTGACGGCTCCCAACCAGCACGCTCAGGAGGCGGTTTTGCAGGAAGCCTACACCCGGGCGACGGTTTCACCCGGTCAGGTGCAATATATCGAAGCCCATGGCACCGGGACCGCGCTGGGAGATCCCATCGAAGTCAAAGCCCTTGGCAAAGTCCTGTCCCAAGATCGAACACCTGACAGCAAATGCGCGATTGGTTCGGTAAAAACCAATATTGGCCACCTTGAACCAGCGGCAGGAATTGCCGGGTTGATTAAAGTTGCCCTGGCATTAAAAAATCGAACCCTTCCGCCCAGCCTGCATTTCGACGAACCAAACCCCTACATCCCATTTCACCGGCTTCCACTCTATGTTCAAAACCAGATGTCGCCCTGGCCACGCACCGATGGTCCGATGCTGGCTGGGGTCAGCTCGTTTGGTTTTGGCGGCACCAATGCTCATGCCGTGCTGGAAGGGATTCCTCCGATTCTCAATTTGCAGGACCAGGCTGAATCACGCGTCCAACCCACCTACCTGCTGCCGCTTTCTGCCCGCACCCCTGAGGCGCTTGTCAGCCTGGCAGAACGGTTTCAGACCTATCTGGCATCTATTTCCAGCCAGCAACTCTTTGATGTCTGTCGCACAGCGAGTCTGAGGCGGGACCACTATGAGTACCGTCTGGCTGTGGTCGGGGCTACGTGCGAAGAACTGATTGAAAAACTTGGCGTGTTCCTGGCTGGGGAGATCAGCAATGGGCTGGCGGTTGGACGCAAAATCCCCGGCCAATCCCCCAAAGTCGCATTTGTGTTTTCTGGTCAGGGAAATCAATGGGCGGGGATGGGGGCAGATTTAATTGAGTACAGCCCTCCATTCCGCAAAGTACTTAAGCAATGTGACGAATACCTGCAAGGGTACGGTGGCTGGTCAGTGTTTGAGGAACTCCAGGCCCATGCCGCCCATTCCAGGCTCAATCGGACCGACATTGCCCAACCAGCGATCTTTAGTCTTCAGGTTGCGCTGGCCGCATTCTGGAAACAATTAGGAATTGTCCCAGATGCCGTTGTCGGACACAGCATGGGTGAGGTCGCTGCGGCTCAGGTGGCTGGGGTACTGACCCTCCAAGATGCCCTCCATGTTATCTTCCATCGTGGTCGGGTCATGGAAAAAGCCGCCGGAAAAGGAAAAACGGCGGCAGCAGCTCTTTCAGAAACAGAATTTCAGGAACTGCTCAAACTGTTTCCAACGCTGTCCGTTGCGGCTGAAAATAGCCCAACCTCGCTCACAGTGTCCGGAGATCCAAAATCAATTGAGGCATTTGTTGAATATCTGCACTCAAAGGGAATCTTTAGCCGGGTCATTACCCAACACTATGCCTTCCACAGTCCCCAACTCGAATTTCTCCAGCACGAACTGGCCGGGGCACTCTTTGGATTGACACCACAAAAAGCCATTACTCCAATCTTTTCAACCGTTACAGGAAAACCCTCTGTTTTTGGCGATTTCTCACCTGCCTACTGGGGCCGGAATTTACGCGAGCCGGTTTGTTTTGCCCAGGCAATCGAAGCCATGGCATCAGAAAAGTATGATGTCTTTCTTGAAATGGCCCCTCACGCCGTGTTGAGCCCGGCGATTCGGGAGTGTTTTCAATCTCAAAAACTGGATACGGCCATCCTCTCATCACTGAGACGAGGGGAACACGGATATGTGAGTATGTGCACGAGCCTGGCCACCCTCTATGCCAAAGGGTGTACAATCAACTGGTCTGGGTTGTATGCCACGGCTGGTCAGCGCCAAAAGTTGCCCGGCTATCCCTGGCAACGCGAGCGCTGCTGGAGCGAACTGCAAATCAACCAGGGGTCAGAATCAGGGACGCTGGCAGTCACACCGCCACCAGATACCTCGGCTTTGGCTGGCTGGCTTCATCAGCTTGTCTGGGAACGAATTCAGTTACCTCACCCGGTGACGGTTGTACCATCTGGGCACTGGCTGATTTTTGCTGATACCTCCGGCATCGGCACCGCGTTGGCCCAATCTCTGACCGCCACGGGGGCCACCTGTGTTGTGGTTTCGCCAGGAGTTGATTTTCTGCCACAGGGGCCCCATCAGGTTCAACTCAATCCAGCCAATCAAGCCCACTTCAAATCTTTGTTTGTGTGGCTTGACCAAACCGGGCAGACACCACACCGGATCGCTTATTTATGGCCACTTCAGGCACCCACGACGGAACAATTTGCGGACTCAACCTTTGAGACCACGATTGACACCACCTGCACGGGCCTGCTGTTCACCCTCCAGGAAATACTCAACCGGCAATTTCCCCAACCGCCAGTGTTCTGGATTGCAACTCAGGGTGCTCAGGCACTGCCCCAGGACCCCGGATTAGAGCGATTGACCCAATCGCCGGTGTGGGGATTTGGCCGTTCCATCGCCCGTGAACTTCCCCAGTTGTGGGGAGGGATATTTGATCTCGACCCACACTTTACCCATGGTGAAGCCGTCGAGGCAGCCTGCACGGCCATGTTCAATTCGACACCTGAAGATCAACTGGTGTTTCGAAAAGATGGCCTGTATGGCCTCCGACTGGTTACCGTGCCACCAGATTCCAAACCCCAGTCGTCGCTGGTCTGGCGAACCAATGCCAGCTATCTCATCACCGGAGGACTTGGAGGACTCGGGTTGCTCGTGGCTGAGTGGATGGCCCAACAGGGTGCCCGGCGCCTGATTTTGACCAGTCGGACACCGCTTCCAGCCCGAAGTGAATGGAAGACATACCCGAAAGATTCGCCACAGGGACAACAGATTGCAGCCGTCCGCACCCTTGAAGCGGCAGGCGTTCATGTGCAGACAGTGGCGATTGATGTTTCAGACGCTGAACAACTCGGGCAATTTCTGCGAACCTATGCCGATGAAGGCTGGCCGCCAATTCGGGGAGTGATTCACGCCGCGGGCGTGCTCGAAGACCAGACGCTCCTTAATCTCAATCGAGAAGCGTTACTGGCGGTCACCAGAGTCAAAATCCTGGGAACCTGGCATCTAGCCAACGCATTTTCGCCGCAAACACTGGATTTCCTGGTCAATTTCAGTTCACTGGCCTCCGTACTGGGATCGCCCGGTCAGGCCAATTATGCGGCTGGCAATGCATTTCAGGATGCCATGACCCACTGGTTGGGTCGAAATGGCTACCAGGCCACGACCATCAACTGGGGGCCGTGGGCTGAAGCTGGCATGGCCGCGCGCAATGTCTCGGCGGGAAAAAGCCCGACTCCAGGGATTGATCTCCTGTCACCAGCTATGGGATTGCAGATTCTGCACCACGCCTTGAATGCTCAGGTGCCGACTTTGATTGCAGCCCGGTGTGACTGGGAACGACTCAACCACCTTTTTCCGACCCTGACGACCTCTCCATTGCTCAGTCAAATAACTGAAGCACCAGGCCCGGTGGCGTCACCCCCAGTTCAGACAGCCCCCCTTCCTGGGTTAAAACGGGAGTCGTATTTTGCCGCCTCAGTTGATGATCGGACACACCTGCTGGAAGGGTACCTCCAAAATGCCATCGCCCGAACCCTGGGGATTAAACCTTCACGGGTTGAGCGATTTACTTCGCTGATGTCACTTGGATTTGACTCATTGATGGCCGTTACCCTTCGCAGCCAGATTGAAAGTGATCTGGGCGTGGTCCTTCCGGTGGCGTCATTCCTGCAGGAAGCATCTGTCGCCACGCTGACGACAACGCTCCACCAGTCATTGACGGCGCTTCCGGCTCCAGCAACGGTAAAGATCACGGCCCTGACCTTGGAACCACCACCCGTGACACCGCCAGCCTCAGTCAATCACAATCAGGCCCCACGCGGTACGACGGATGATCTGCTTGATAAGGTTGATCAGCTTTCTGACGAACAGGTCAAAGCGCTTCTTCAGCAAATGCTCTCCAGTGGAGGATCGTCGCATGGGCAGTGATGTGCCAGATATTGCCAATCTGACCCCTGAGCAAAGACGAGCACTGTTAAAAAAACTTCTTGAAATTCAAACCAGACCCCGCACAGAAATCTCTCCATTGGCGCATGGTCAACGGGCACTGTGGTTTTTGCACCAACTGGCGCCGGACAGCAGTGCCTATCACGTCATCTCAGCCCTGCGAATTATCTCCCCAGTCAATCCAGCCGCCCTCCGCCAATCTTTTCAGAAACTGGTTGACCGGCATCCGGTCCTGCGATCAACGTTTGAAATCCACGACACAGACCCAGTTCAGATCATTCACCCTCACCAAATAGTCCATTTTACTGAAATTGAAGCTGCCACCTGGTCTGAAAATGACCTTGAACGTCAGGTACGTCAGGCCGCCCATCATCCATTTGAGTTGAGTCAGGGCCCGTTGCTGAGAGTCAGTCTGTATCACCGCTCTGAAAGTGATCACCTGTTGCTCGTGGTCCTGCACCATATTGTGATTGATTTCTGGTCATTGACGATTCTGGTTGATGAATTACGCCAGTTCTATGCAGCTGAAATCAGAGGTCACCCGGCTCAACTCCCGCCCATTCAATCCAGTTATGCTGATTTTGTACAGTGGCAGACCCAATGGCTGACATCAGCGGCAGGACAAACCGCCTGGACCTATTGGAGCCACAAACTGACGGGAGAGATACCAACCCTTTCTCTCATCACCGATCAGCCACGCCCACGGACACAAACCTATCGAGGCGCAACAGTTGAAGCCATCGTTTCGGTTGAACATACCAGACGGCTGCATCACTTTGCCCGGTCTGAACAAACCACACTGTTTGCAGTGTTGCTGGCTGTATTTCAAGTCCTGCTGCACCGCTACACCAGACAAGATGATATCTGGATTGGAAGCCCATTTGCAGGCCGGACATCGTCCAGGTTCCAGTCAACTATCGGCTATTTTGTCAACCCAGTTGTCTTAACGGCCAGGTGTACAGGCAATCCTGACTTTCGAACATTTTTGCATCAGGCTCAGCAAACTGTATTTGAAGCACTGGAACATCAGGATTATCCGTTTCCACTCCTGGTCGAACAACTAAACCCTGAACGGGACCCAAGCCGCTCACCGCTCTTTCAGTGTTCATTTGTCTTTGACCGCCTCCAGGACCAGGGATTGCATAATCTGTCAGCACTTATTTCCGGGAAAAACCAGCCCCCCGTTCATCTGGGGGGGTTGCACGTTGTCCCAGCTCCGATAGCCGACCAGATTGCGCAATTCGACCTTGGATTAGCCGTCGTTGAAACCCGAGATACGCTGCTGTTGTCGTTTGAATACAATACGGATCTGTTTCACTGCCCAACCATTGAGCGACTGGCCGCTCACTACCAGATCTTGCTTGACTCAGCCATCACAAACCCAACTCAACCAATTGATCAACTGAACTTTATCTCTGAGGCTGAATATCAGAGCTTGAAGGATAATTGGAATCTATCTCGCTCAGTGGAGTTTCCAGCCGTGGCGGTTCATCAGTTGATCGAACTCCGGGTTGCCACTCAACCTGAGGCCATTGCCGTTGTTTTTGGAACCAAGTCACTCACCTATCACCAACTCAACACCCAGGCCGATCAGGTTGCCTGGTATCTTCAACAACAGGGAGTTGGGCCAGCAACACGGGTTGGAATTTGTCTTGAACGTTCGCTGGAAATGATGATTGGGCTCCTGGCAATTCTCAAAGCTGGTGGTGCCTTTGTCCCACTGGATCCGGCGCTTCCACCTGAGCGGCTGGCGTTTATGGTAGCGGATGCTGACCTTTCAATCATTGTAACGGACCAAACATCTCAACCAGCCCTGCCCTCCAATCAGGCTCAATTGATCAATCTCACCAATCTTGACGGATCCAGCTTCCAGTGTCTTCCGCGCGCGGTTCCGTCCCTCACTCCTGACCATCCCGCATATGTCATCTATACATCGGGATCCACCGGTACCCCCAAGGGAACCGTGATTGCACACCAGGCCATCGTCAATCTCACCTGTGCCGCCCAACAGTACCTTCACCTGACCCCAACCGACGTTGTTTTACAGTTTGCATCGCTCAGTTTTGATGCAGCGTTGGAAGAAATTTTTCCCACACTCGCCAGCGGTGCCGTGCTGGTGTTGACCAAAGATCCCAGGTTTTTGTCCTTCGCCGAATTTCACACGCTGATTGAAACTCACGCAATCACGGTGTTGGACCTGCCCACTGCATTCTGGCACCATTGGGTAGCGGAGTTGAGCCGGTCCGACAGCAATCCGATCAATCAATCAGTCCGACTGGTGGTGATTGGCGGCGAGGCAGCGCAACTCGATAAGTATGTGGAGTGGAAACAACTGACATCCGGGCAAAATATCACCTGGCTCAATACCTATGGTCCCACCGAAGCCACTGTCACAGCGTTGACCTATCTCCCACCTGACAAAGAAGCATTCCCAACTGGGAGCCTGCCGATAGGTCGGCCAATTGCAAATGTTTCAGCCGTAGTCCTTGATCCCTGGTTGCAACCCGTTCCAGTGGGTGTGCCGGGGGAGCTGTGTCTGGGGGGATTGGGACTGGCGACTGGCTATCTTAACCGTCCAGAACTGACTGCCGAGAAATTTATTGACTGGCCCGCGGCACCCACGCCACAGCTTGCCCGCTTGTATCGAACTGGTGACCTGGTTCGACTCCTGGCCGATGGGAACCTCCAGTTTCTCGGTCGAATTGACACACAGGTCAAGCTGCGCGGGTTTCGCATTGAAACAGGTGAAATCGAGGCGGTGTTACGGTCGCACCCGGATGTTGAACAGGCCGTGGTCATCCTGTGGGATGATCCAGCAGTGGGTCAACATCTGGTTGGATATGTTGCCACCCACACCATTGGACTCCAGCGTCAGCACCTGCACGAGTTTTTAAGCTCACGACTGCCAGCATACATGCGTCCCTCAGCCCTGGTGGTCTTGACCAGCTTGCCCCTGACCACCAGTGGAAAAGTCAATCGCCGGGCGCTCCCGGCACCTGACCAGTTGCAGATCAATCAGCACGATCCAGCCGCCAGGCCTCTTTCGGAATTGGAGGTCTTACTGGCTGGTATCTGGCGAGATGTATTGGGAAATAAACCCCTGACCCGCCACAGTAACTTCTTTGAGCTGGGCGGACACTCACTGCTGGCAACTCAGATCATTTCGCGGGTGCGAAGCTTTCTCAATCTTGAACTTCCGGTCCGGTCCGTGTTTGAAGCACCAACATTGGAAACCTTCGCCCAGCTTGTGGCCAGTATTCACCGACCGGCAGATGCCAGGGGCACCCCGTCAGTGGTTCCGGTGTCACGAGTTCAGAAACTTCCGCTTTCGTTTGCCCAGCAACGACTCTGGTTTCTCGATCAGCTTGAGCCGGATAGCCCAATGTACAATCTGCCGGGCGTTCTCCGACTCAGCGGACCACTTGAGGTTGAGGCCCTGGCCCAGAGTTTGAATGAAATCATTTCCCGTCACGAAGCCCTGCGCACCACCTTTGCTCAGGTTGATGGTCAGCCAGTGCAAGTGATTGCGCCGGTTGGTGATCAACAGCTCTTCATCACTGATCTTTCTTCCCTGTCACCACCTGATCAGGAATCCCAGGTTCAGACCCTTGCGATTCGGGAAGCTCATCAGCCGTTCTCCCTCACCACCGGTCCGGTGATTCGCTTTTCCGTGCTGCGTCTGGCACCAGACCAGCACATTCTCCTGGTGACCATTCATCACATCGCAGCCGATGGCTGGTCGTTGAGTGTGTTCCTCACTGAACTCCACACTCTGTATCAAGCCTTTCTCCACCACCAGCCATCCCCCCTGCCGCCGCTCACAATTCAATATCCCGACTTTGCCGTCTGGCAACGCCAGTGGCTGACGGACGAGCGGCTGCGACCTCAGATTGATTACTGGAAACAACACCTGGCGGGCCTCGAATCGCTCAACCTCCCCACCGACCGACCGCGACCAGCCGTCCAGAGTTTTCGGGGAACGCGAGTCAAGACCCTCTATCCCAGGGAACTGGTTGACCAGCTTACTCAGCTTGGTCGTCAGCACCACGCCACCCTGTTTATGGTCTTACTGGCTGGGTTCCAGACTCTGCTTTATCGGCTGAGTGGACAGAGCGACATTGCCGTCGGCACGCCTATCGCCGGGCGCAACCAGCTTGAAACCGAAAACCTGATTGGTCTGTTTGTCAACACCCTGGTTCTGCGCGCTGACCTTTCCCACAATCCCACGTTTCTTGACTTGCTCGCCCAGGTTCGCCAAACCACGGTTGATGCCTTTACCCATCAGGATGTCCCGTTTGAAAAACTGGTCGAGGAACTCCACCCAGAACGGGATTTGAGCCGCTCACCGTTGTTTCAGGTGCTGTTCGTCCTGCAGAACACCCCCCACCTCAGGTTTGATTTTGGTGACCTGCAGGTTGAACTGGTCGAAAATGAAACCCGGATTGCCAGGTTTGATCTGACGTGTGATGTTGAGGACTCGCCTCTCGGACTGGCCGTTACCTTTGAATACAACGCTGATCTGTTTGACCGCTCAACCATTGACCGGTTCTTCCGATACTATGAAACCCTGCTCACTGGGGTCGTTTCAAATCCAAGTCGCCGGGTTGGACACCTCCCAATCCTGACCGAAGCCGAACGCCATCAAGTGCTGGTCGAATGGAATGCCACTCAGGTTGATTATCCACGTGATGTCTGCCTGCACCAGTTGATCGAAGCTCAGGTTGAACGCACCCCAGATGCGATTGCGGTTGTCTTTGAAGATCAATCACTGACCTATCGCGAACTCAACTCCCAGGCCAATCAACTTGCCTACCACCTGCAGCAACAAGGCGTCGGTCCGGATGTTCTGGTCGGGATCTGTGTTGAACGCTCACTGGAGATGGTCATCGGCTTGCTCGCCATTCTCAAAGCGGGTGGGGCCTATGTTCCGCTTGATCCTGCTTTTCCGGCTGAGCGCCTTGCCTTTATGATTGAGGACGCCCGGCTCTCCATCATCCTCACCCAACCCCAGTTACACTCAGTTCTATCTGCGACTAAGGGACTTAGGCTCATTCATTTAGATGACTTAACCGATTTAGAAAGCTTCAGGCATTTCAACCTGGA
>DAOQNB010000011.1:12529-24145 GCA_035335845.1 Acidobacteriota bacterium
ACAGGCAAACCCAAAGGGGTCCAGATTTCGCATCGGGCTCTTGTCAACTTTTTATGTTCTATGCAACGGGAACCTGGCATTTCCAGCCAGGACATCCTGGTGGCAGTGACGACGCTTTCCTTTGACATTGCCGGGCTTGAACTGTACCTGCCGCTCCTGGCTGGCGCCACAGTCGTCATTGCCAGCCGGGCAGTGGCAATGGATGGCCACCGCCTCGCCCGATTGCTCGACGTGTCACAGGCTACGGTCATGCAGGCAACTCCCACCACCTGGCGAATGCTCATTGAAGCCAGTTGGAGTCCGTCACTTCCCTTCAAAGCCCTCTGTGGCGGCGAAGCATTTCCCCCTGATTTGGCCCAACTCTTGCTGGAACGGACCACTGAAGTCTGGAATCTCTATGGTCCAACCGAAACCACCATCTGGTCCACCTGCCTCAAACTTGAACCCAACCAGCCGATTTCGCTCGGTCGTCCCATTGCCAACACCCAGGTTTTCATTCTTGACCAGTCTCTCCACCCTGTTCCAATTGGGATTCCTGGTGAACTTTGCATTGGCGGTGATGGACTGGCACGCGGATACCTGAATCGCCCAGAATTGACGGCGGAGCGATTTAAAACCGGGGTCACGGGTCCGGGGTCAGGGGTCAGGGGTTCTGGAGCAACAGAGCCTGATCAACCTGAGGGCCAGCGTGAAGAAAGTTTGGAGCCAACCTCCCAGGAAACCTGGGGACGTTCCGAGACTCAAGGCCAGACCCTGAACCCTGTCCCTCGAACCCTGTATCGAACCGGGGATCTTGCCCGATGGCGGCCAGATGGAACAATTGAATACCTGGGACGCCTTGATTTTCAGGTAAAGGTCCGTGGATTTCGGATTGAGCTGGGCGAGATTGAATCAGCACTCAGCGCTCACCCGGCTGTCAAACAAGCAGCAGTCGTGGTTCAAAAAACAGATGGCGGTGATCAGCAATTGACGGCTTTTCTGATTCTGACCGACTCCTCACCTGACACCAGCCAGCTCCGTTCATTCCTGAAACAAAGCTTGCCCGACTATATGCTTCCTTCCACCTTTGTGGTTTTGGAAGACTTCCCGCTGACCCTCAACGGCAAAATTGATCGCAAGGCATTGACAACCCATCAGGGAGGCCGATGGCATCAAGTCACTCGTCAGGTGCCGCCACGCACGCTGGTCGAATTTCAGCTACTTACCCTGTGGCAACACCTCTTTCATCGTCAGTCAATCAGTATTGAGGACGACTTTTTTCAGCTCGGAGGGCATTCCCTGATGGCAATACGGCTGGCAGCAGCGATTGAAAAAGAATTCGGCTGCCGGTTGCCGCTCGCCATATTGTTTCAGGAACCAACCATTGCCCGGCTGGCAGCAGCGGTGCGCACGATGAGCCCTGATCGGGAATGGTCACCACTGGTCACCCTTCAACCCAGGGGGTGCCAGCAACCATTTTTCTGGGTTCACCCAATTGGAGGGAGTGTGTTTTGTTATATGGAGCTGGCTTCAGCCCTGGGGCAAGAGCGTCCCTTTTTTGGATTCCAGGCAATGGGTCTGGAGCCAGGACAAAGGCCATTCCAGACCGTCGAACAAATGGCAGCCTGCTATATCGCCAGCCTGCGAGTGGTACAACCCAAAGGCCCCTATCTTCTTGGAGGCTGGTCGTTTGGCGGGCTGATAGCCTTTGAAATGGCCCATCAGCTCAGGGCTCAGGATCAATCTCAATGCACCCTGATACTGCTGGACAGCCCACCACCTCATTCACCCGACTGGCCATCTTCAACCGATGCCCGGCAGATCCTGAGCTGGATGCAAACGGATTTATTTGGGTTATCGAAGACAGCCGACCAGCCGGCAGGAATCAAAATCGAAACTTCAGCGAATTCAGATTCAATTGATCAGATCGAATCAACCACCCTGGAGGCACAGATGGAGTCCCTCTGGGAACAGGCGGTCAACGCCGGCGTGTTTGCCGTTGATTCAACGCGAAGCAAGCTGGATCAACTCTTTGCTCTCTACCAGGCACATATCCAGGCCGGGTCAACCTACGCCCCGTCACCGCTGGCTGGTCGAATAATTCTCATTGAAGCCGTTACGCAGCCCCAACATTTCCATTTATCACTCCTTTCGGGCTGGCAAGACTTGAGTGAAACCCCAATTGAATATCAACAACTGGAAGCCGATCATTTCTCGTTGATGACCTCGCCTCAGGTTCAATATCTGGCCCGGTTGGTCACACAGGCAATCACTTCCGCCTGAAGTTTTTGCGATGAAGTCATCTCACAGAATGTTGGAGAAATTTGGAATGTCACTGGAAACAATGCTATGATGCCAGCCGCTATCCATCCAACCAGGGTCACTCCAGGTCAAAAAATTGAACAGCAAGTCCTTTTCTTCTCCATATCAGTTGCTGTCTCTTGCAAGTCCATCCAGGTTTTCACGTTCGCACCAACTGCCATCCAGTCAGGCAATTGGGTCTTTCCCAATCTGCACAAGATCCAGGATGGTTTCGTCTCTGTTGAAATCCAACGTGGGTCTTTCTTCTTTGAATTCCTTTTCTCGAAGGTGAACTATGTTTCCGAAGATCGTCATGCGAAGCTATGTGTTGGCTGTGGTCTATAGCTGTGTCATTTTATGCCTTTTATCTGGAATGAAGGGAATTTCACGGGTATATGGCCAGAGCGGCTCAACTACCGGCATGATTGTTGGTCGGGTCAAAGATGTGGGGGGGGCCGTCATTGCCGGTGCCCCGGTCAAAGCCAGACAAATTGAGACCAATCTTGAACGGACCGCTGACGCTGATGAGGACGGCAACTATCAATTTTTGCAATTGCCGCCTGGCAATTATGAAGTGATGGTGGAACTCGAAGGTTTTGCGATCAAAAAAGAACGAGTCCTGATCAATATCGGGACATCAGCCCTGGTTCAACTGACCCTGGTGCCTGAAGGCGCCGTCGAAACCGTCAACGTTGAGGCAGCGGTTTCTTTTGAGCAAGGCAAGACTGAAAGCAGCGCCATCAATGGGTCAGACCGAATTGACAATCTGCCCATCAACCGCCGGAACTTCCTGGATTTTGCCGTTACTGCGCCACGAGTAACAGTTGACCGCTTACCCGTTCAAGGGGTAGCCGCCACCTCAGGATTATCGTTTAATGGTCAGTCAAGCCGCCAAAACAACGTCACCATTGATGGATTGGATAACAATGACAGCAACGTTGGCACCGTCCGGTCAACATTTAGTCAGGAAGCCGTGCGCGAATTTCAGGTGGTTTCAGACAGCTATTCGGCTGAATTTGGTCGCGCTCTGGGTGGTGTGGTCAACATCGTCACCAAAGGCGGAACCAATGATCACCATGGAACGACCTTTTTCTTTGTCCGCAACGATGCCGTCAGTGCCCGCAATGCCTTTGCTGACCAAAACCCGCCGTATAAACAATACCAGTTTGGGGCAACGGTCGGCGGCCCGATCAAGAAAGATAAACTCTTTTATTTTGGCTCATTTGAGCGTCTTTCAGTCAAACAAAACAACATTGTCACCATTCCTGAAAGTATTGTTCAATCAGCCCGCCGGATCGGGTTTTCCTATGTTGACAACGGGGCTCAACCATTTGCCCTCGGAAACACTTCTGTCCTGGCCAGAACCGATATGCAGGTCAATGCCAACAACCTGCTGACCCTGCGCTACAACTATGGCGGGACGTTCGATGGTAACTTTGAGCCGTTTGGGGCGTTAACTGACCGATCCAACTCGGGAACTCAACGGCTCAACGACAATCAGTTTGCTGCCAGCAATACCTATATCAACGCCAACCTCAATATGGTCAATGAAACCCGGTTTCTCTATAGCCATCGGTCTCAAGATGTGCTGACTGACACGGTGGGGCCTCGGGTTTCAATCAATAGCGGCGATGTGGGTCGCATCATCTTCGGACCACCAATCTTTCTGAATCAGCCACGGCGGGTCAATATTTTCCAGATTGTGGATAACGTCTCACTGTCTCGGGGCAATCATCAAATTAAATTTGGGGTCGATTTCCTGCGGATTATGGCCAAAAACCGCCTTCCGAGCCGTGAACAGGGTTCAATCACGTTTAATGACCTGGATTTGCGATTTATTGGCTTGCCCGGAGATGGATTCTTTCGGGCGATTGAGGCGTTTGATCCCAGCCTGCGGTCAGCGGATCAAAAGACATTTTTGAGTGCGCTGGCGCCGCTGGTGCCACTGTTTGCCAATTCTCCAAATTTCCCAGACAACCTGGATCTGGCAAACCTGCCGCTTCCGACTTTTTATGCCCAGGGGTTTATTTCTCAAAAACCACTGGAAGTCGCCCAAAACTTCTTTTCTGCCTTTATTCAAGATGACATCAAATTACGTGATAATCTGATGCTCAAGCTGGGTCTGCGCTATGACCGGTTTACAACACAGTTTTTGGATGGCAATCGAGGAGACTTCAGTCCGCGAGTGGCATTGTCATATACCCCGAGTAAATTCCCGAAACTTTCGCTGTACGCCACCTATGGGTTGTTTTTTGCAACCCCAAATATCGGCCCCATTTTTGCGGCCTTCCCGAAAGGCCGCAGCACCTCATTCCAATTGCTGCCAGAAACCATTTTGACCTTCCAGCGACCAACCCGAAATTTTCCAGTCTCGGATCAGATTCCTGAAAACGTAGGGTTTGCCCGCCAATTTGGCCTTGAAGATCAGGTTCAACAGGATCTCCAAACCAGCTATACCCAGCAAACAGGGTTGGGGTTTAATTACTTCATTACCCCAAAGACGATTCTGAATATCTCCTATAACTACACCCGCGGTATTCGTCTGTTTGGGACCCGTGATGTCAACCCAGTGGTCCGACCAGAACCCATTCTGGCTCAAAGTTATCTCAATGGCCGGGTTGATACCACCCGGGGAGCAGTTCTGTACTACGAATCAGCTTTTGATAGCTACTTTCATGGACTATCAACCTCAATCAATCGCCGATTTGCAAATAACTTTGGGTTCCAGGCCAGCTACACATTTTCAAAAACGATTGATAACTCTTCAGACTATGTGGGTGGGGTCCAAGAAATCGAGAACGTCTTCAATCTGCGCAGTGAACGTGGACTCTCACTCCAGGATGTCCGCCACCGATTTCTGCTCTCAGGATCGTGGGATTTAAACTACACCCAAAACAAATTCCTGAAGAATTTCTCGCTCTCAACCATTATCGCAATCAATTCGGGTCGCCCATTTAATCTGCAGGCTGGCGCTGACCTGGATTCAAATGACGTGTTGTATGACCGTCCACAAGTCATTGGTCCAGATGGAGTTTCCCGACCAGTTGGCCGCAATGTTGGTGTGTCGCCAAGTTTCTCGAATGTAGACCTGCGGCTGACTCGGAATTTCTCAATCAAAGAGCGCTATGCCGTCTCGGTCATCGCTGAGGTGTTTAATCTTTTCAACCGGGTGAACATCGATCAATTCAATCGAATTTTCCAGCGCGATGCAGATGGAAATTTTAATCTTCCGCCTCAGGAAAGTGGTCGTTACATTGTCACCCGGAATCGGTATTTGAGTTCGTTTTCGCCACGACTCTTCCAGTTTGGCGTGCGACTTACCTTTTAATTGTTTGGTGTGATCTGAGTCGTGAATACGTCTGGTTTTCTCAACTCACCAACGGTCAAACTTCTGATTTCAGATGAATTGATACCTGAATATTCAACCCAATCTCCACGAAAACAATGGGCACCATGCGGTGCCCAATATTTTTCTGGAATTCAGACTTTTGCTTTGCTGGAGTAAGATCAAACAACTCAACGGCTCAGCCGTGAGATAAACGTCTGTACCGTCACACTTCAGTTCAGCCCCACCTTTTGAAACCCAAATGACCCGTGAACTTCCCTTTGCCCACACCAGCACTACATTTGAAGCGCTTCCGGACCCACTTCGCTGGAAAAGCCTGACCGTTCTCTCAGTGGTTATGTTTGCTCTGTCATTGGATGGATTCCTGACGTATGTTGCCATTCCATCCATGCAAGAAGATCTGGCAGCCAGGTCTGCCCAAATGCAACTGATTGTGGCGTCTTTTCAAATCGCCACCGCCAGTTTTTTGATTACCGGCGGGCGGATTGGGGATCTCTTTGGACGGAAGCGGATGTTCATCCTTGGAACGCTTGGGTATGCGGTTTGCTGGGGATTGTGTTGCCTGCTTCACAATATTTATTTGATCATCGGCTTATTTGTCATTCAAGGTCTGGCAGGGGCACTCATTTCGCCGCAGGTTCTTTCGATTCTGTCAGTGAGTTTTAACCTCAAAGAACGCAATAAAGCATTTGGATTTTACAATGCAGCACTGGGTTCGGGCGCCCTCCTGGGGCTGTTCATCGGCGGTGCAATTGTCCAATGGTTTGGATGGCGAGCCATTTTCCTGATCAGTGTGCCCATTTACATTCTGGCGGCTCTCTTTGCCCCAAAGTTTTTACGTGAATCACGAGCTTACTTTGGTACCTCTCTTGACTTGCTCGGGGTCGGTATTCTGGCGCTTGGGCTTGCCTTTATGGTTGGGTCACTTGTGGTCGGACGCGAAGCCGGTTGGCCGCCAATTGCGATTGTGTGCCTGGTTGGATCAATTGCCATCATTGGGCTTTTTTTGCGTTATGAACATCTCAAAGCCAGTGCGCAAGATAGTTCCCCGCTGATCCCGGAAGGCCTTCTCACAAATCGAACCTATGTCATCGGATTGATTGTGGCACTCCTTTACGCGACAACCCAAAGCTCGTTTTACTTCACGTTTGTGATTTTCATTCAGGTTGGACTTAAATTTAAACCGCTCTGGGTCGCACTCACCCTCACCCCAATGGCACTCGGATTTATTTCAGGGTCGATTTTTGCCTCTCAACTCACCAAACGGTTTGGTCAAAAGACTCTGACCATTGGGATTATCCTGATGGGATTGGGCCCACTGATTGCCTACCTCACCCTCCTGACCAACAGTGAAAAGATCAATTTTATTGCCCTTTCGATTGGTCTTATGATCCAGGGGGCAGGAATGGGACTCATCACCACACCACTCTACAATATGATTCTCGCCAAAGTCCGCCGGGCCATTGCTGGAGCGGCAACCGGCATTTTGACCACGGTGCAACAAATCGGTGGAGCACTGGGAATTGCCATTGTTGGCGTGATCTTTTTCGGAATCCTGGGTAGCCGTCAGGCCCTGCCAAATGTGACCCAGGCGCAAGCGTACACGGCTGCCTTCATGGGTTCACTCTGGTATTACCTGGGCGTGTGTGTCGTGATCTTTGTGCTGCTCCAGTTTCTCCCTCGCCAAAGTACCGGGAATACCGGCCCCTTGAAGTCTCCAGTCGGAAAACTCCCCGGCCTTGATTAGAATTGATATCAGCTTGGAGTCAGTAGTCAGTCGTCAGTCGTTCGTTAAGTTTATTTGATTAAATAACTTAACCTTCTACGAATCGAACTAAGTGATTCCAAATTGGTATTCCCTCCTCTCGCTGGTACAATCGGGTTTCCTCAACCTCAATTCATCTGGAGGAAACCCGAATGACTGCTCTCCTTCGCAAAGCCACCGTTGATGACTTGCTTCAAGTTCCCAACCACGGGAAAGCTGAACTCGTTCACGGAGAAATTGTGTCTATGCCCCCAACAGGTGGAGATCCAGGCCGAACGGCTGGCGATATTTATGCCAGTTTGCGCCAGTATGAACGCCAATCAGGCAACGGCTTTGCTTACCCGGACAACGTCGGCTTTCGGGTCAATCTCCCTCACCGCGCTTCGTTTAGTCCGGATGCCGCGTTTCACATCGGCTTGCGGACTGGAATGAAATACCTTGAAGGAGCTCCGGTTTTTGCGGTTGAAGTGCGAAGTGAAAATGATTACGGCCCGGAAGCTGAACTCCAAATGGCGGAAAAACGGCGCGACTACTTTGCGGCAGGCACACTCGTGGTCTGGGATGTTGATCTGTTAAGTGAATCAGTCGTCAAGGTTTATCGGTCTACTGATCCTGAGTCTCCAACTGTTTACCATCGGGGCGAAATAGCTGAAGCTGAACCCGCCGTCCCCGGCTGGACCATACCAGTGGATAATTTGTTTACGTGATACCCATCAAGGAAAGCGGCGTGGTCAGGGGAACGCGGGTACATTCGTACCGCACCCATCCTGGGTGCAAACCGGTGACGGGATGCGGTTCCGGTGGTAGCGCTCAAAGCAG
Source organism: Acidobacteriota bacterium (assembly GCA_035335845.1). Taxonomy (GTDB): domain Bacteria; phylum Acidobacteriota; class Blastocatellia; order Chloracidobacteriales; family Chloracidobacteriaceae; genus JACQXX01. The sequence continues at coordinate 20,740 of DAOQNB010000011.1, forward strand.
CCCAACCAACCGGCTATCCAAACGGCAGCCTTTCAGGATGCTTAACCCAAGACATCACAAAACGGATTGTCATCAACAGAGAAGGAATAATACCAATTAGGGTTCAGGGTATCGGGTTCAGGGTTCAGGGAAATACAATTTTTTCAATATTTTAGCCTTCCCGTAATACGAGGATTTCATTGCAAAATGGAATAAGTCATGGAACAAACTGAGCGCCAAATCCATTTACTCTGTCACCAAATTGCCGAAAAATTTCATCCAGAACAAATCATTCTCTTTGGATCACACACTTGCGGATATCTCCCTCTGAACCTTGAACCCTGAACCCCGAACCCTGATTTGCTTTATGGAAGCTTCGAAACCTGACGCCATCCAACCTGCACTTATGGACGCTCCGAAGTCGGAGGCGCTGGCGCCGTCGGCTCTGGTGATTGAACAAATTGAGTTTCAGGAACAACTTGCCGTTCAATCCGTGCCGGAAACGCTCCAGTTCCACCCGGCGACTCCGGATGTGGCACCCTACTGGGCTGCCGTGCGTGAAATTGGCTGGCCAGCCTATAAACGACTCTGGCAGCTTTTCCGGGTGATGTTTGGTTTTGCCTTTCCGCTCTGGGTTGAATGGTTCTCCGTCCAGGATCGCACGACACTTCCCCGCTGGTGGCAGCACCTCGCCCATCGGTGGACGGTCTGGTATGCCGGACGTCGGCTCTCCGTAAAAGATCCGGCCCAACGTGAAGCCCAACGAGCCCAAACCCTGCGCGAAGACCTGACAGCCCTTGGTCCCACGTTCATCAAAATCGGCCAGACGCTCGCGACTCGTCCAGATTTACTCCCACTGGCTTATATCAAAGAACTCTCGCTGCTCCAGGATGAAGTTCCCTGCTTCCCCAATGAACTGGCCTGGGCACGCATCCGCGAAGAACTCGGCAAAGCGCCTCACGAACTGTTTCTCAGCGTTGATAGCGAACCACTTGCAGCAGCCAGCCTCGGGCAGGTCTACCGCGCACGGCTCAAGGCAGGCGAAGAGGTCGTCATCAAAATCCAGCGGCCCAATCTCGAAGAAATCTTGCATCTGGATTTAACGGTACTTCGCTACGTGGCAGCAGTGCTCGAACGCTATCCGGAATGGATTCAAGGAATTGACTGGCTCGGTGTCGTGGATGAATTTGACCGGATGATCCACGAAGAAACCGATTATGAGAAAGAAATCGAAAACGCCGAACGGTTTCGCCAGAACTTTGCTGGCTGGAAAGACACGGTGTATGTCCCTCGAATCTACCCGGAGCTTTCTTCGCGCCGCATCATCACCATGGAGTACATCGGCGGCCTCAAACTCACCGACCTCGAAGGTCTCAAGGCTGCCGGACATCAACCAATTGAAATCATTCGACTTCTGACCCGGACCTACCTCAAGCAACTCCTTGAAGACGGCTTTTTCCACGCGGATCCGCATCCGGGAAACCTCAGAATGATGCCCAACGGCAAGCTGGCCTTCTTTGATTTCGGGATGGTTGGGCAAATTACCGACGAAATGCGCAGTGGTATGATTGATGCCTTTTTCCATATTGTCGAACGCGACATCGTCGGCATCGTTGGAGACGCCATCGCGCTGGGCTTCTTGCGACCTGGATTTGATCCAGAGGAATTTCGTCCGGTGGTCGAATCCATTTTTTCCCGGTATGTCGGCGTCAAAATCGGCATGATTCGGTTTCAGGACCTGATGGCCGCTGTGGCCGACACAATTTACAGCTTTCCGTTCTACATTCCCGCCAATTTCACCTTTATCATTCGCGCCCTGACCACAATTGAAGGCATCGGATTGCTCGTCGAACCAAAATTCAGTTTCTTTGATGCCGCCCGCCCTCACGCCAAAGAATTTATGCTCAAGCGTGAGTCAGCCCATCTGCGCAACCAGATTCTGGGAAAATTAATTCGTGGCGAAGAAGGCAACATCGCCTGGAACAAGGTCTGGAATCTGGTCAAACTCGCCTATCGCCACTACTTTAAAAAAGCTCCGAGCAATCCGGATGGGGTGTCGTGATGTTATGGGGCTGAAGAAGTTGGGCTGAAGACTCGCAAGCTCGGGGCTGAAGAAGTTGGGCTTGGGGCGGAAGATGCCAGGCTGAAGAATTGGCTTTATTTCATCCCTCATCCTTCATCCCTCATCCCTTTCTTTGCCCCAGGCCCTGGTTTTTTTCAGCCCAGGTTTTTCGGGGTTCACTTCTCAGGCAGACTGGATTAGAGTATCCACACCTGTATTTTCTTTTCCGAACCAATGTCTGAAGGAGTTACCCGCAGCCGAACCATCCACCAGTGGAAGTTTACCTCTCGAACAACTCCTGGTTGAGCGAACCGGTTGCCGGCCAGTTACATGGACCCGAAACTTGCTGCTATTTCCCAATCTGTCATCGCGTCGTACACCAGTTGCAAACCCATCATTCACCATATCGAACGCGGAACGCTTCCTTCACGGAGCGTCATCATCAACATCCTGGGCGCCTTTCGGGAAGTCATTTTCCCGGGCTACTTTGGGATGGCCGGGCTGGACGCCGGTGGGGTCGAAGCCCGTGTTCGCGATCTGGTCGCCGAGATTCACGATGATTTGACCAAACAGGTGTTGCTCTGCCTGTGTCACGACCGGCAACTGGATCTTCCCAACTGTAAAGATTGCCCCGAATGTAAGAACCAGGCGCGCGCCATTGTGCTCGATGTGCTCGAACATCTGCCGGCACTCCGCGAAACAATGGCAGCGGATGTCGAAGCGGCCTATGTCGGTGACCCGGCGGCCCATAGCTACGATGAAATCATTTTGAGCTATCCGGGCTTGCAGGCCATTATGATCCATCGGATTGCTCACGCCCTGTTTCAACGCAAAGTGCCCCTCATTCCACGCATTATGTCGGAATATGCCCACGGTCGAACCGGGATTGACATCCATCCGGGCGCCCAAATTGGGAAACGGTTTTTTATTGATCATGGAACAGGCGTTGTCATCGGAGCAACGTGTATTATCGGCGATAACGTCAAGATTTATCAGGGAGTTACCCTCGGAGCACTTTCGTTTCCGAAAACAGAGGATGGCGAACTGGTCCGCAATACCAAACGGCATCCAACGCTTGAAGATGATGTGGTGATTTATTCCGGGGCGACGATTCTTGGCGGAGACACCGTGATTGGTCGCGGGAGCGTGATTGGCGGCAACGTCTGGTTGACGCATTCAGTGGCACCGTACAGCAAAGTCGTCATTAAAGACCCTGAAATTCGCATCAGCAACCGTCCGGCGAAAATGGCATAAAGCAAGGCGCGGAATGTTGGTTGTCAGGTTAGGAGCTAGCGCCTGGTTTTTGGAATTTAGTTCTTGGTTCTTGGTTCTTGGTTCTTGGTTCTTGGTTCTTGGTTCTTGGTT
>DAOQNB010000012.1:0-22815 GCA_035335845.1 Acidobacteriota bacterium
CACTGCTGATCGTGCAGGAAAAAACCTTTGGCGACATCCTTGTCAGACGACAATCCGCTCGCTAAGGGCTGGCATCAGGTGACTGGTTCTTGGTTCTTGGTTCTTGGTTCTTTGTTCTTGGTTCTTGGTTCTTTGTGCTTCGGAACCAATACTTTTTCAAGTAAGCACCAAACACCAAGTACCAAGCACCAAACACCAAGCACCAAACACCAAGTACCAAGTACCAAGCACCAAACACCAAGTACCAAGTACCAAGTACCAAACACCAAGTACCAAGTACCAAACACCAAGTACCAAACACCAAGTACCAAACACCAAGTACCAAGTACCAAACACCAGGCACCAAGTACCAGGCACCAGGTACCTGATTGCGAAATTCTGATTGTCGGCAAACTCCCACTTTTCTACCAACTATGCACTTTGACGAATTAAAATCTGTGATTGAGGCGTTGATTTTTGTTTCAGACGAGCCAATTACCCTCAAACAACTCGTTGAACTGATTGACGAAGCCAGCCCGGCAGATATCGAAGTGGCTCTTCAACATCTGGAATCGGACTATCGCGAACGTCGCTCTGGGCTTGAACTTCGCGAAATTGCTGGTGGCTGGCGGTTGTCGAGTCGTCCGGAGTTTCATGAATATTTGCGGCGCTATGCCAAATCCAAGCCTTCATCGCGGCTTTCGCTGGCGGCATTGGAAACCCTGGCGGTCATTGCCTACAAACAACCCGTCACGATTCCCGAAATCCTGGAAATTCGTGGCGTCTCATCATCTTCAGCCATCAAGACGCTGCTTGATCGCAAGTTGATTATTCCCAAAGGCCGCAAGGAATGTGTAGGCCGGCCAATGATGTATGGCACCTCAAAAGATTTTCTGCTTCAGTTTGGACTCAAGGATTTGACGGGACTGCCCAACATTGAGGACCTTGAAGATTTGTCGGCCACGACCTAAATCCTGGGCGCAGTTCAACGCAGCGACGCCCCTTACTTCTGGGCGCAGTTCAACGCAGCGACGCCCCTTACTTCTGATTCATTTGTATTTATGCTCGAACGACTCCAAAAAATTATTGCCAATGCTGGCCTTGCCTCACGGCGCAAAGCTGAAGAACTCATCCAGGAAGGACTGGTTACCGTCAATGGTCAGGTGGTTACTGAACTTGGCACCAAAGCCGATCCGGCCCAGGACCATATTAAAGTCAACGGAAAACTGATCAACCCGCTGCTTGAAAACTCTGCCAAAGTGTACCTGTTGCTCAATAAACCCAAAGGGTACCTTTCCAGTCTCTCAGACCCGCAAAATCGCCCACTGGTGACAGAATTTATTCCGGCTGGAATGCCTCGCGTGTATCCGGTTGGACGGCTTGATTTCAATACCGAAGGGCTACTGATCCTGACCAACGATGGTGACCTGACCAACGTGATTACCAAAGCTGGCAGTCATTGCCCCAAGGTTTATCACGTCAAGGTCAAAGGAAGCCCAACTCAGGAACAACTTGGGCGAATTTTGCGCGGCATGATGATCGAAGGTGAGCTGTATAAAATTGCCAAACTGGGCAAGCTGGAAATTACCGACGCCGCCAACACCTGGTTTGAATTAACCCTGCACGAAGGGAAAAATAACCAGATTCGGAAAATGTTTGACGAAATCGGGCATTCCGTCGTTAAGCTCCGTCGGGTCGCGATTGGGCATTTGACGGATGAAAAACTCCCCATTGGGATGGTTCGTGAGTTGACTCAAAAGGAAGTCGAACGGTTTTTCCAGAAAGCCAGAAAAACGGCGCGTCAAAAGGCCACCGGGAAAGCACCTGTTGAAACGGCTCCAACCACGGTCGAAGACCTCACCGCCCGTCCCCAAAAACTTGGAAAACCCAAGCCGCAAGGAACAGCCAAATTCAAACAGAAAAAACGGCTCACCCACACCATTGGGAAAGACCCTGCCAGTAAATATGGCAAACGCCCAACTGCCAAAAAGCGAAGCATCAAGCGTGATGGGGTGAAGCCGCAGAATAGTGATACCAGTCAGAAGTAGTCAGTAGTTCACTAAGCTTACCTGGTTGAATGACTTAACCGTTTTCCAGACAAGAATTTCATTGCAAATTGGTATGAACTGGTGAAGTAGCCAGCGTTGCCGTTCGCTCATTGCTGTCAATGACGACACTCTGCAGGTGGGGCTATTTCGCGGCTTCACGATTTCGCTATTCGCTCTGATTGTTATTTCGCTCAAAAAACAAAAAATCTATGACCACACATACAATCCTTGATGAATTGACCTGGCGCGGTCAGGTCCATGATTTTACCCCTGGCCTGGTGGAAGCGCTTGCCAAAGACTCAGTGACACTCTATTCCGGGTTTGACCCGACCGCCGATAGTCTGCACGTCGGCAGCCTGGTGCCGATTATGGGGTTGGTTCGATTTCAACGAGCCGGGCATAAACCAATTGCCCTGGCTGGCGGAGGAACGGGTCTGATCGGTGACCCAAGCGGGAAATCCGCCGAACGTCAGCTTCTCACGCTCGAACAGGTCAATGCCAATGTAGAAGGTATCAAGCGGATTCTGGAACGCTACCTGGACTTTTCAGGCGCTTATGCCGCTCAACTGGTCAATAATGTCGACTGGCTCAAGGAAATTTCGATTCTGGAATTTTTGCGTGAAGTCGGTAAACACTTTACCATCAATGCCATGATGGGCAAGGAATCGGTTCAGCGGCGAATTGAAACCGGTATTTCCTACACCGAGTTCAGTTATCAATTGCTTCAGGCACGTGACTACCTTGAACTTTTTGATCGGTATGGCTGCTCGCTCCAGATTGGCGGCAGCGATCAATGGGGCAATATCACCGCCGGAATTGACTTAATTCGCCGAACGCGCTCGCAGCCAGCCTATGGCGTCACGTTCCCACTGGTCACCAAAGCTGACGGCACCAAGTTTGGAAAAACTGAGCAGGGGAATGTCTGGCTCACTGAAGATCGGACGTCAGCCTATGAGTTTTATCAATTCTGGTTTAATACCAATGACCAGGATGTAGTCCGGTACCTGAAATGCTTCACCTTCCTCGGTCAGGAAGAAATCGCCGCCCTTGAACACGAACTTCAAGCGCATCCTGACCAACGAACCGCTCAAAAGAAGCTGGCGGCTGAATTGACGGCGTTCATCCACGGTCCGACTGCCCTGGAACAGGCCCTGCAGGCATCCCGGATCTTGTTTGGTGAAGCCATTACAGGTATCAGCGAAGCCACCTTGCTCACGATCTTTCAAGACACACCGTCGTCTGATATTTCAGCTTCGCTCTTTACCGATGGTGAAGCCAGCATTGTGGATCTGGTCGTGGCGGCGGGTCTGGCGCCATCGAAAGGCGAAGCCCGGCGGACGATCCAGGGAGGTGGGATTTATTTCAACAATGTTCGCGTTGCCGCCCCCCAGGAACGCATTTCGCGAGAGCGTTTTGTGAGTGGACGCTATGGGGTGCTTCGCAAAGGGGTCAAAAATTATCACCTGGTGCGGATCCAGGCCGAATAATTCTCGCTCTCTTTCGGGTTTCAGGTTGTGCTTTCGCAAACCTGAAACCCAAAGCCAGGCGATCATCGTTTGGGAGCTGCACCTGTTTTTTCAGCGAGCAAAAAACCAGCCACAAATTCCAGTGTTGTTCAATCCAGGACTTGCACAATTCAACCTGCTCATTATGATTGAGCCGAGCCCCCGCTCAGTGATTTTTCAGCGTTACGGGTGACCCCACGCTATGCGCATTCAGAGCAAAACCAAAGTCCGATCCACCGCCGAACTCACTTTGGCATCACCTGAAATCCTCAAACTGGCTCAAGCTGAGCTGGCTCGTCACCGCACGTTTCGGATGCGCCTGAGTGGCAATACCATGCGGCCCACAATCCACAACGGTGATTGGATTACGATTGAACCGATTAAGCCCGGCACGCTCAAAGCTGGTGATATTGTGCTCCTGGTAACCAGTAGTGAAACAGCCATGATTCACCGATTGATCCGGCTCGATTTCACCAAAGACTCACCTTATGTTTTGACGCGTGGTGACTCAACCGAATACTTTGATGTTCCAGTTCCGCTTTCACACGTCCTTGGACGCATCAGTCATATTGAGCATAACGGCCAGAAAACAGATTTGACGACATTCTGGCAACGGGTTCGCACACGATTGTTAGGGTTGAAAATGCGCTGGCAGCTCCGCCGAACGGTTTTTTCAGCTCCTAAATAACCCATCCCACCAGTTCTTCTCTATTCGGGCTGATCCGAAAACACCCCGGTTTCCACAAGTCGCATCTCGCCGCCTGCAACAAAGTCGCTTCGTGTAACTCATTCGTTACAAGCTGGTTTTGGTTGCTTTCTCTCGCTTTGAGCCGCAATATATCCAGAGATCATCGTTGCACACATCGTGCACAGTTTGCCTTTTTTATCCAAATCAAACCATCCACGAGAAATCAGGAAGACAAATCAGGAGGACGACCTCAAATCGGGGAGTCGTTTCGATTTGTTTGTCTGGCTTATCGTCCCGAAATTATTTGAGGAGAAATTTTTATGGTCAGTCCTAAGGTATTAGCCCGAAAACTGAAAATTGTGGGCGCGCCGATGGACCTCGGAGCAGACCGACGCGGGGTTGATATGGGCCCCTCGGTTGTGCGCATTGCGGGACTCAGCGCCAAACTCCAGGAAATGGGGTATGAAGTTGAAGATATCGGAAATGTTCCAGTTGATCTGGCGGAAACACTCACCGTTGGTGAAACCGACCGCCGTCACAAATATCTGGCTCAGGTTGTCAAATCATCTGAAATCCTGGCCGAGCGGGTTGAGTGGATTCTGGAGCAAGAAGCCTTGCCCATTATCCTGGGAGGCGATCATTCGATTGCCATTGGCAGTGTGGCAGGAATTTCCTCGTATTATCGCCGTCGGAATCAACGCATTGGGATCATCTGGATTGATGCCCATGCCGATGTCAACACGCCAGATACGTCGCCTTCCGGCAATATTCACGGAATGCCGCTTGCCGCCCTGTTAGGTGTTGGTCCAAAAGAATTGACCGACATCGGCGGGTTTTGCCCCAAAGTCCGTCCTGAAGACACCGTGATCGTTGGTGTGCGTCAAATTGACCAGGGTGAGCGCGATCTGGCTCGCAAGCTTGGACTCAAGGTCTATACCATGCGTGATATTGATGAAAAAGGAATGGCGCGGGTCATGGACGAAGCGATTGAACACGCATCACGGTACACAGTTGGATTTCATGCCACCTTTGATATGGATTTTGTGGACCCAGAGCACGCACCAGGCGTTGGAACTCCTGTACCGGGTGGCGGTACCTACCGCGAAAGCCATCTGGCGATGGAAAAGATTCATGATTCAGGCCGGATGCTTTCAGTCGAAATGGTGGAAATCAATGCCGTACTCGACGAAGCCAATCGAACTGGTGAACTTGGGGCTCACTTGATTCTTTCCGCCCTTGGGCTGAAAATTATGTAATCCCAGTTTCTAGTCAGTGGTCAGTAGTCAATGGTTCGCTCAGTTTACTTGATTGAATCACTTGACTATCTTTCAGTACCAGCATTTTATTGCAAACGACGACTTGAAACTGATTTCCCTCACAAAAACAAGGAGCAGGCTTCTCTATCCTGCTCCTTTGCATTCAGTCGTCACCGACCGACTCAGCAAGTAATCAAAAAATCACCTCCATCTCACTTCCATCCCTCCTTTTCTGGGCAACCGTCACGACTTTACCCACTTCTCGCTCATTCAATCTGTGTCCTGCCACAGAGAAAGGAAGTTATTTCATGAGAACCGTCAAAGAGCTGTTAGGATCCAAACCCATGAATATCTGGTCAATTACCCCGGAAGCCTCTGTCTTTCAGGCGCTTGAACTCATGGCTGAAAAGGAAATCGGAGCGCTCGTCGTTCTGTCAGGGTCAAAACTGGTTGGCCTGCTTTCGGAACGGGATTATGCACGAAAGGTGATTTTGAAAGGAAAAGCGTCGAAAGAGACTCGGGTTCGGGAAATTATGACCGACAAGCTGATCACAATCCGACCAGAAACATCCATTGATGAATGTATGGCGTTGATGACCGACAAACGCATCCGTCACCTGCCGGTTTTGGAAGGTGAGAGGCTGGTGGGAATGATTTCAATTGGAGATGTGGTCAAAGCCATTATTTCTGAGCAGAAATTTATCATTCAACAACTCGAAAACTATATTACCGCCTGATTTTTTTGGAGAACCTGGGGCTGAAAACATTGGGCTCAGGGCTGGGGGCTAAAGACTCGCAAGCTCGGGGCTGAAGAAGATGGGTTCAATACCCTGAGCCCAACTTCTTCAGCCCTAAGCCCAATGTCTTCAGCCCAATGTCTTCAGCCCAATGTCTTCAGCCCAATGTCTTCAGCCTGCCTGCTTACCATTTCCCGGCTTTCATCATCTTTTTGATGCGGCCTTTGATAATATCGCGTTTGAGCGGGCCAACCCGATTGATAAAGAGTTCTCCGTCAAGGTGATCGGTTTCATGGACGGCACACCGGGCTTCAAGCTCCATCAAGTCAACCGTAAATTTCTTTCCGTCAATATCCTGGGCTGAGACCACCACGCGCACCGGGCGTTCGACGGCAAAATAGATGCCCGGAAAACTCAGGCAGCCTTCATCACCTTTCTGTTTCCCTTCATTCGAAACAATTTCCGGATTAATAAACACAAACTGTCGGCTGCGGTCTTTCGAGCAATCCATCACAAATAATCGCTTTGAAACACCAACCTGCGGAGCAGCCAGCCCAACTCCGGGCGCTTCATACATTGTCTCAAACATATTGGCGACCAGTTCTTTCAATTCTGCATTGAACTCAGTGACTGGCTCAGCTTTCTGCTGCAGGATAGGATCTCCAAATTTCACAATATTCAACTTCATAGTCTTTCCTTTGAGTGAGTTCAACCGACCGATCAATAAGCGGCCACCTGGTCGGCATAGGTGTTAAAATTTCGCTGCATCTCCTGGATTGAATCTCCGCCAAATTTTTCACGCATTGCCTCAGCCAGCACCAGTGCGACCATTGCTTCGCCAATGACCCCAGCCGCAGGAACAGCCGTGATGTCAGAGCGTTCAAACGCGGCTTCGACCTCGGCTTTGGTTTCGATATCAACACTTTTGAGTGGTTTTCGGAGTGTGGAAATCGGCTTTAAGTGACCGCGAACCCGCAATTCCTGGCCGTTGGTCATTCCGCCTTCAAGTCCGCCCGCCCGGTTGGTAAGGCGTGTGTACTGCTGAGTTTCAGAATTATAGCCAATTTCATCGTGAATCTGCGAGCCGGGCAAGCGGGAGACTTCCACGCCAGCCCCGATTTCAAAGGCCTTGACAGCCTGGATTGACATGATTGCCTGTGCCAGCCGGGCACTTAACCGGGCATCCCATCGGGTATGGGAGCCCAAACCAACCGGCAACCCACGAACGACGACTTCAAAGGTACCGCCCAGGGTATCGCCATTCTGACGAGCGTCATCAACAGCCGCCACCATCTGTTTTTCAAGTTCAGCATCCACGCAACGCATCACTGTGTTGTCTTGAATGGCGGCAATTTGTTCCCAGGTGGCGCTGGTCAGGCGCTGACCTGATGGAATCCCGCCCAGCATGGTGACGTGACTGATCAGTTCAATACCAAAAGGAGCGAGTACGGCTCTGGCCACTGCCCCGGCAGCAACACGGGCTGCCGTTTCACGCGCACTTGACCGCTCCAGAATATCGCGTAAATCGCGGGTTGCGTATTTCACACCACCCGGAAGGTCGGCATGACCGGGACGCGGACGTTTCACCTGGCGTGATTTTTTAGTGTCGCCTTCAATGGCCTCCCATTCAGGGATGGCGTCAGAGGCCATCACCGTCTGCCAGTTGGCAAAATCCCGATTGGTAATCAGTAAGGTAATTGGCGAGCCCAGGGCCTTGCCATGGCGAATACCAGACAAAACTTCCACCGCATCGGTTTCAATTTTCATGCGCCCGCCACGACCATACCCTTGCTGACGCCGCCAGAGTTGATGGTTGATCTGGCTGGTCTCGATCATCAGCCCGGATGGCACCCCTTCCACAATGGTCACCAATGCCTTGCCGTGTGATTCGCCAGCCGTTGTGAATCGGAACATAGTACCTCGTTGTTGTATGAAAAAAATAAATAGGGGCGAGAAGGATTTCACCTTCTTCGCCCCTATTGTAAACCAACTGTCGAGTGGTTGGGTTTAACTTTCGCCAGTGAACCCACCGCTGTACATTGAGAAGCTGCCCCAGATACCATCAATGATATCTTTATTGGCATCATACTTATCGACATCTGTCCACAGAATCACAATGTAGTTATCTGTCACATCTGTCGCGACCAAAATCTTCATTTTGTATTTCTTACCATCTTTTAAGGTTCCGCTGCCTTCAGCCAGGGAATAATCACCACTGAGTTCTTTGGCTGCACCAATCACCACATCTGTATCGCCGTCCTGGAGGCAAAATTGTTTTGCAAGCGCTAATAAATCTTCTTTCGAAGCATTTTTATCTTTATAAGCTGCCACGTTTACCTGGACGTTGGATGGGGTCGTCCCCTCAAACCAATCCACACCCTCAACGGTGACCCATTCAGCTTTGGTTCCAGTTGGAACTTCAAACTGATATCCTTTTTCACTATCCCAGTAGGTATCCCAATCAGCCGGAACAGCGACTTTGGTGGCCGCTGGAATTTCTTTCTTTGGCTGTTCAGGTGGCTTGCTTGGTGCAGGAGCTGGTTTGGTTGAGGTTGGTTTTGGTTTGGCGGGGGCAGCCGGAGCGGCTGGTTTGGCAGGAGCCGCCGGAGGTGGTGATGAACAAGCCATTCCTCCAAAAGTCACACTAATAGCTAACAAACCGGTAATCATTGTTTTGCGGTTCATAGTTGTTTTCTTCCTGTTTTCCTCTAAGTGATGATGCGGCAGGCATGCCCTGGAACACGTGACACAATTAGGCAAATACCTGTGCCCAATTTTTCACTGTATGGCCAGAGCTTTTTGAGATGTAAGAGGTGATTTTGATCCTGAGAGAGTGTCTATGGGGGTGCATCATAATCAATAGTTTTCAGCCGTCAACAATTCTTTTTGCTTTCTTATCTATTCCTGAAAGCCTTACAGCATTTTATAGTTAGATTTTCACCACTAACCTGTCTTTTCAATTATAGTTATAATTTTTCTTCATTTTTTTCACAATCCGGAAATTATGCATAATAAAAGGGCTGATGAAGGTTTTTTCATCAGCCCCTTTTGTTTTTTCAGTTCCGGAAAAAATTCAGACGGTATCAATCACGAACGGTTCAACCTGTTTTATTTTTCTTTTGCCGCCTGACGCGCACTGATTTCGTGGCTTACCATGGTGTCCAGCACTTCTTCAGTTTCACGCATGGTCAGATGATTGTCCTCAATGTGTGATTCGTTCATCAGACGGAAGCGACGATAGAATTCCATCCCGGTTCCAGCCGGAATCAGCCGTCCCATGATGACGTTTTCCTTCAGGCCGCGCAGATAATCAGTTCGGCCTGAAATTGAGGCTTCGGTGAGCACCCGGGTGGTTTCCTGGAAACTGGCAGCCGAAATAAAGCTTTCCGTTGAGAGCGAAGCCTTGGTGATCCCGAGCAAGAGCGGCTCGGCAATCGCCGGTTGACCATCGTGTTCCAGAACCCGTTTGTTTTCGTCTTCAAAGCGGAAGCGGTCAACCTGCTCTTCGAGCAAAAATTCCGTATCTCCGACTTCTTTGACTTTCACCCACCGCAGCATCTGACGGACAATAACTTCGATGTGCTTGTCATTAATGTTAACGCCTTGCAAACGATACACTTCCTGAATTTCATTCACGAGGTACTTCTGCAATGCGTCCATTCCCTGCACAGCCAGGATGTCGTGTGGATTCAGTGGTCCGTCCATCAAGGGTTCGCCAGCCCGCACGCGGTCGCCTTCCTGCACGTTGAGATGCACGCCACGTGGGATTGAATACTCGCGAACTTCACCATCGTCACCCACAACCCGAATCTTGCGTTGCCCCTTGGTCACGTTCCCAAATTCGACCCGGCCATTGATTTCAGCCATAACCGCGGTTTCCCGTGGCCGACGGGCTTCAAAGAGTTCGACCACCCGCGGCAAACCGCCGGTGATGTCCTTGGCGCGGGTTGATTCGCGTGGGATCTTGGCAATGATGTCGCCCGGAGCAATTTTGTCGCCATCCCGAACGGTCAGGTTGGCCCGGATTGGCATTTGATAGCTCTTGAGCACTTTCCGGCTATCTGGTGCCAGAATTTCAATCCGTGGCTGCCGTTTTTCATCAGTTGATTCCATCACGATCATACTGCGGTTGCCGGTGTGTTCATCAACCTCTTCGTGGATCGTGATACCATCAAGCAGGTCTTTAAAGTGAATGGTTCCTTCAACTTCAGTGAGGATTGAGAAAGTGTATGGATCCCACTGAGCCAGTGGTTGACCTTCCTCAACCATATCACCGTCATTGACGAGCAATTTCGCGCCATAAACAATCTGATAGCGGGCAATTTCGCGATTGTTGCGTTTTTCATCAATCACAATAATTGACCCGTTGCGGTTCATGGCCACCAGCTTGCCGTCGCGATTTTGAACGGTGTTGAGTTCAAAGAAGCGAACGCGACCACCCTTGCGGGCTTCGTGTGATGATTGTTCAGATGATCCGGAAACAGCACCGCCGATGTGGAAAGTCCGCATCGTCAACTGGGTTCCAGGTTCACCAATGGATTGAGCGGCAATCACACCAACCGCTTCGCCCATTTCGACCATCTTCCCGGTGGCCAGGTTCCGGCCATAGCACTTGATACAAATGCCGCGCCGTGATTCGCAGGTCAACACTGAACGCAACTTCACGCGTTCAATCCCACCCGCGTCCTGAATTTCAGCCGCCAGTAATTCTGAAATTTCTGAATTGGCAGCCACAATCGTTTCGCCCGTTACCGGGTCAATCACGTCTTCCAGCGCCACCCGCCCAATAATACGGTCGCGCAACGATTCAATGACTTCGCCGCCTTCGGTAATGGCTTCGACCCAGATGCCGCGAATCGTGCCGCAATCATCTTCCGACACAATCACGTCCTGAGCCACGTCCACCAGACGTCGGGTCAGGTAGCCTGAGTCCGCCGTCTTGAGTGCCGTATCGGCCAGCCCCTTGCGTGCGCCGTGGGTTGAAATGAAGTACTCAAGCACGTCGAGACCTTCGCGGAAATTAGCCCGAATCGGTTTTTCGATAATCGCGCCGGATGGTTTGGCCATCAAACCACGCATCCCGGCCAACTGGCGAATCTGTTGTGCCGAACCGCGCGCCCCAGAGTCAGCCATAACCATAATTGGGTTCATTTCGCCAAAGTTCTCTTCGCGAGTCTTCATGGCTTTGAACATCTGCTCGGCAACGGCTTCGGTGGTTTGAGACCAGATGGCAACAACCTTGTTATAGCGTTCGCCATTGGTAATCGTGCCTTCTTCGTACTGCCGCTGGAACTCAGCGACTTCCTGGTCAGCTTTCGCCACCAGGTCCACCTTATTATCAGGGGTCACGAGATCGTCAATACCGATGGAAATACCGGCCTTGGTGGCATAGAGGAAGCCAATCGCCTTCAAGGCGTCAAGCATTTTGACGGTCAATTCGTGCGAATAGCAAAGCTGGCAATAGTTTACCAGCGATTGCAGCCCTTTCTTCTTCATCACGCCATTGATGAACGGCATTTCCACGGGCAGATGCTCGTTGAGAATGACCCGACCCACCGTGGTGTTGATGACCTGCTTGATTTCGCGTACGGTGGCCCGGAGCACATCCTGCTTGTCGCGTTCCTGCTCCATATCAATGATCCGAC
Organism: Acidobacteriota bacterium; assembly: GCA_035335845.1. GTDB lineage: Bacteria > Acidobacteriota > Blastocatellia > Chloracidobacteriales > Chloracidobacteriaceae > JACQXX01. The sequence goes on from DAOQNB010000012.1 coordinate 11,859, forward strand.
CTTCAAAAGCCAGTTTGACCGGAGTCTGGGTATTGACAATCCCAGAGTCATGCGCCAGCAGCACATCTTCCTTGCTCGCAAAAAATCGTCCAGCCTTTTCATCACGTGGCCGTTCAGTGGTCAGATAGTAACAACCCAGCACGATATCCTGGGTTGGAACGGCAATCGGCTGACCGTTGGCTGGCGACAGAATGTTGTTGTCAGCCCGCATTAACACGGTGGCTTCGATCTGTGCTTCGTGTGAAAGCGGAATGTGCACTGCCATCTGGTCACCGTCAAAGTCAGCGTTAAACGCGGTACAGACGAGTGGGTGAATCTTGATGGCTTTTCCTTCGACCAGAACCGGTTCAAACGCCTGAATCCCCAACCGGTGGAGCGTCGGAGCACGGTTTAACAGCACGGGATGCTCGCGGATGACATCTTCGAGGATATCCCACACGGCTGGATCCTGGCGTTCGACCATTTCCTTGGCCTGCTTGATGGTCGCGGCGTGGCCCTGACGTTCAAGCTGGTTGTAAATAAATGGTTTAAACAGTTCGAGCGCCATTTTCTTCGGCAAACCGCACTGGTGAAGTTTCAGTTCCGGACCCACCACGATCACCGACCGGCCAGAGTAGTCCACACGTTTGCCGAGCAGGTTCTGACGGAACCGGCCTGATTTTCCTTTGAGCGTATCAGAGAGCGATTTGAGCGGACGGTTGTTGACGCCACGCAGCACACGACCACGGCGACCGTTGTCAAAGAGCGCGTCTACAGCTTCCTGGAGCATGCGCTTTTCGTTGCGGACAATCACTTCTGGGGCTTTGAGTTCCAGGAGTTTCTTCAACCGGTTATTGCGGTTGATCACACGGCGATACAGATCGTTAAGGTCTGAAGTCGCAAAGCGCCCACCATCGAGTGGCACAAGTGGCCGCAATTCAGGTGGAATCACCGGGATCACATCTAAAATCATCCATTGCGGATGGTTGCCTGAGCGTCGAAAGGCATCGACAACTTTCAACCGCTTTGAGTATTTCAATTTCTTTTGCTGGGATGTTTCATCCTTCATGCGCTGGCGCAGTTCAACCGCCAGGTCATCAATTTCGACTTTTTCCAGCAAAATTTTGATCGCTTCGGCACCCATCTTGGCCACAAAGCGGCCTGGGAATTCCTGCATCAGTTTGCGATATTGCTCATCGCTGAGCAGATCTTTTTCCCTGATGTCAGCCACATCGCCCGCATCCACCACAATGTAGGACTCGAAATAGAGCACTTTTTCCAGCTCACGAAGCGGGATATCGAGCAGGTGGCCGATGCGTGACGGCAATCCTTTGAAAAACCACACGTGGGAACAGGGACTGGCCAGTTCAATGTGGCCGAGGCGTTCGCGACGGACCTTAGAGAGCGTCACTTCGACGCCGCACTTGTCGCACACCACCCCGCGGTGCTTCATGCGTTTATATTTGCCGCACAGACATTCCCAGTCAGTGACCGGCCCAAAAATTCGCGCGCAGAAAAGACCATCCCGCTCTGGCTTGAACGTGCGGTAATTGATGGTTTCAGGCTTGGTCACTTCCCCGTGTGACCAGGAACGAATCTTTTCCGGGGAAGCCAATGAAATTCGAATTGCCTCAAAATCCGGGGCAACTGTTTTGTTGTCATACATCCTGAACACGTTTGTACCCTCCCCATCGAAGGAAGAATTGAGAATGAAGAATTGAGAATAATGAATTGGAACTTAAGCGTCACCGCTTATTTTCCCGGTTCTTCATTCTTCATTCTTCATTCTGCTTCATTCTTCATTCAGTTTGCGGTTTCTTCCTTTTCTTCGCGCTTGACCAGCTCGACATCAAGGCAAAGTGATTGCAACTCACGAACGAGCACATTAAAGGACTCTGGCACACCTGGATCAAAGTCGGTTTCGCCTTTGACGATGGCTTCGTAGCTCTTTGAACGTCCCGCGACGTCGTCTGATTTGGCCGTCAGCAATTCTTGCAGAATGTGGGCTGCCCCATAGGCTTCAAGCGCCCAAACTTCCATTTCCCCAAATCGCTGGCCGCCGAATTGTGCTTTTCCGCCCAGCGGTTGCTGGGTGATGAGCGAATATGGCCCAATTGACCGGGCGTGGATCTTATCGTCCACCAGATGCGACAGTTTGAGCATATAGATATAACCCACCGTCACCATTTGTTCGAACGCTTCGCCGGTCATTCCGTCAAAGAGCATGGTCTTTCCGGACTGGTTGATCATTTGCGGAATTTCATCGGCATCAAGGATATCTGATGCAGTCTTCAGTTTCTCCTTAATTTCAAGTTCCGATGCTCCGTCAAAAACCGGGGTCGCAAATCGGACGCCAAGAATTTTGGCGGCCCAACCAAGGTGGGTTTCGAGGATTTGACCGACGTTCATACGCGACGGCACACCCAGTGGGTTAAGCACGATTTCAACGGGTGTTCCATCAGGCAGATACGGCATGTCTTCTTCGGGGAGAATCTGAGCAATAACCCCCTTGTTTCCGTGACGACCGGCCATCTTGTCACCAACCGAAAGCTTGCGCTTCATTGCGATAAAGACTTTGACCATCTTAATCACGCCGGGCGGTAACTCATCACCTTTTTTCAGCTTGTCAACTTTTTCGCGGTGGAGTTCCTGCAAAATGTTGATCTGGCGTTTGGTGCGTTCCTCAAGTTCTTTCACTTCGCCGGCAACATCAATCTTGGCATTTTCAAGTTCAATTTTCTTGATGGTGCCCAAATCCAGCGTGCGCAGCATCTCCAGGGTCAACACGTCGCCTTTGCCAACCACGGTTCGTTTTCCGTGAATGACTTCTTTGGCCACGCGCTGGCCATCCAGGAGTTCGTACACACGCTTGTTGCGTTCTTCCTCCAGGATCCGCTTTTCGTCGTTGAGGTTCTTGATCAGGCGATTTTCTTCAGCCTGTTCAATGGCCAGCGACCGCCTGTCTTTCTCAGCGCCCTTGCGGGTAAAGACTTTGACATCCACCACCGTGCCTTCGATCCCTGGAGGACAGGTCAGCGAGGCATCACGCACATCGCCGGCTTTTTCACCGAAGATGGCACGCAACAGTTTTTCTTCCGCTGTGAGCTGGGTTTCGCCTTTCGGGGTTACTTTGCCCACCAGAATTGACCCCGGTTTGACCCGGGCGCCAATGCGGATGATGCCTGACTCATCCAGGTCACGCAGCATTGACTCTGAGACGTTTGGAATATCGCGGGTGATTTCTTCAGGTCCCAGCTTGGTGTCGCGGGCTTCGATTTCGAGTTCTTCAATGTGAATCGAGGTGTAGGCATCTTCCCGCACCAGCTTTTCAGAAATCAGAATCGCGTCTTCGAAGTTGTATCCGCGCCACGGCATAAACGACACCAGCACGTTGCGGCCCAGGGCGAGTTCTCCGAAATCAGTACACGGACCGTCTGCCAGCACATCACCTTTTTTGACCCGCTGTCCGACTTGCACAATCGGCTTCTGGTTGATGCAGGTGCTCTGGTTTGAGCGACGGAACTTGACCAGTTGATAAATATCGGCGGTCACTTCACGCGAGAGTGATCCGGACTGGGTATTGTCAACCCGGATGATAATGCGTTCTGAGTCAACGCTATCCACCACGCCATCACGACGGGCCAGCACAACGGCACCGGAATCCTGGGCGGTGACTTTCTCCATCCCGGTTCCAATCAACGGGGCTTCGGCTCGCAGGAGCGGCACTGCCTGACGTTGCATGTTTGATCCCATCAGCGCGCGGTTGGCGTCGTCGTGTTCGAGAAACGGAATCAACGCCGCCGCCACCGATACCAACTGTTTGGGTGAAACGTCCACAAAGTGGATTTCATGACGGGCTGATTCTTTGAAATCCCCCTGGTTGCGTGATGAAACACGTTCGTTGAGGATCACATTGTTTTCATCAACCGTGATGTTTGCCTGTCCAACGGTGTATTTATCTTCTTCCCAGGCTGAAAGATAAAACGGATGTGGCTCGTAATCGGCGGTCTTCTTCCCTGGTGCGAGCGCTTTATTGATGCGATTGACTTCATCGGCGGGCAGGTGCATTTCAGGCTTCAGTTCAGTGTCACCACCATTGGTAATGCGCACATATTCGATCACCCGACCATTTTCGACTTTGCGGTAGGGGGATTCGATAAAGCCAAATTCATTGATTCGGGCAAAACACGACAGCGATGAAATCAACCCGATGTTCGGACCTTCAGGGGTTTCAATCGGGCAGATACGACCATAGTGCGTGGGATGCACGTCGCGGACTTCAAACCCGGCTCGTTCACGCGAAAGACCGCCCGGCCCGAGGGCCGACAGACGCCGCTTGTGGGTGATTTCCGACAGCGGGTTGGTTTGGTCCATAAACTGCGACAACTGAGATGAGCCAAAAAATTCGCGCACCGCAGCCGTGACCGGCTTGGCGTTGATCAGGTCGCGCGGCATCGCGGTCTGCATTTCCTGGTGGATTGACATCTTTTCTTTGATGGCACGTTCCATGCGGACCAGACCAATGCGGAACTGGTTTTCAAGCAGTTCACCGACAGCACGGACCCGGCGATTCCCTAAATGATCAATATCGTCCGCTTCATAAATCAATTCTTTGCCGTGCGGTCCGGTGACCTTGCCCTTGCGCAGTTTCAGCACATAGGCAATCACATCAAAGAAATCTTTGGGCGACAGGGTTTGTTCGTTGAGACGGTCACGGTCGGGGCGGCCCATTTTAATGTTGAATTTGAGGCGTCCAACCCGTGAAAAATCAAATTTCCGCTCGTCAAAGAACATCCCGTAAAACAAATTCCAGGCCGTCATCACCGTTGGCGGGTCGCCTGGACGCATTTTGCGGTAGATTTCCAGCAGGGCATCAACCGGCTTGCGCACACTGTCTTTCTTGAGGGTTTGCACCAGAATAGTGCCCACGTCATCGCGTTCCGGGAAGAAAATCTCAAACGTATCCGTCTCGGAATCAACCAGTGCCGCGTACTCTTTGGCCGTCAATTCGCTGTGGGATTCGCCCAATACTTCGCCCGTGGCGTTGTTGATGACTTCATCCACGAAACAGGCGCCTTCGAGGTCCATCGCTTCGACCGGGATTTCAGTAATTTTGGCTTTGTGGAGTTCCTCGATCTTGCGGTTGGTGAGCTTCCCTGCCGGTTTGACAATGACTTCGCCAGTCGCCGGATTGGTCACACCGCCCTGGATTTTCATATCGTGCAGGTTCGAGCCAACCTTCAGCCACAATTTCTTGTCGTGAACCGCAACTTTGCTCACGTTATAGAACGTGCGCACGATTTCGGCGTCAGCATATGAAGCCAGTCGGATTTGTTCTTCGATTTGTGAATCCGAATAGTCGCCCCGGTGAATCCCCTGGGCATCAAGTTTGACCATTAAGCCAAGTGCCCGCAGAAAAATTGAGGCCAGGAACTTTCGTTTCCGGTCAATTCGGACATAGAGCAGGTTCTTCTGGTCATATTCAAATTCAATCCAGGACCCGCGGTATGGAATGACCTTGGCCAGGTAAACCGGTGACTTTTCAAAGAACACCCCAGGACTGCGGTGCAACTGCGACACAATCACGCGTTCGGTTCCATTGATGATAAATGTACCCTTTTCAGTCATCAGCGGGATATCGCCAAAGTACACATCTTCATCACGGAAGTCACGGAGCGAACGTTTCCCGGTTTCTTCGTTTTTGTCCCACACCGTCAATCGGATTTTGACCTTCAGTGGAACCGCATAGGTCATCCCACGTTCCTGGCACTCTTGCACGTCATATTTATGCTTCAAGCCGACAGGTTCGCCGCACACGTCGCACAAGGTGACAATGTTTTTATTTAAGGAACCACACGTTCCACACACGATATCTTCGCCCGAAAGGGGGTCAATGCGAATCGTCGAGCCACAACTGTGGCAGTTGGAGCGCAGAAATTTCAGACCTTCGTTTTTCCCGCATTTGCACTTCCATTCTCCAATCGAGTAATCCACGAAGTCGAGTTGTGCGGTTTCACGGAAATCGTTAATCGGAAACACTGATCGAAAAACAGACTGGAGCCCGATACTTTCGCGTTCATCAGGCAATAAATCCATTTGCAAGAAACGGTTGTAGGATTCGCGCTGAACCTCGATCAGGTTCGGAATGCGAATCGTGGTTTTGATCTTGGAAAAATCGTGGCGCTCAGTAGGCGTAGGGTTAGTTGTCAGAGACATCGACATAGCAGCGTTTCACCTCTGTTTGCATGTGCGCTGGTGCGCCAAACTGTAAGTTGGAAAATCGGATGAACGGCGAAGGAGTGATCCAGCCAGCCGGACAGTCTGCTGTGGCAGGAAAAGAAGCAACATAATGGCGATTTTGTCCCACATGGCTGATCAAACTGGAGTGGTACAGGGACCAGTGACTGGCATTTGGAGCGGATTATCCAGAAAAGCCAGGATGAAGGTGTTCTACACATTTAGGGTTGAGGGTATTGGGCCAGGGGCTAAAGGAAACACCTGGTTTCCAACTCTTTAACCTTTGGCTCACACGACTTGATCATTCCAAAATGGTGGTACTCTCAGGAAACGACCTTCGGGCTGGTTGATTGGGCTTACCAACTCGCCGCTCACATTGCCGGGGAAAGTCAATCAACCGAATATCAATCAAAAAAGTGGCTTAAACACAAAATGGAAGACCGTACTGAGACACTTTTCTCAGCACGCTCTTCAAGCGCGTTGTAGAACTAAAAGCAACCAAGGCCCCAACCTGATGAATAGTTTCTAATGGGTCGCGGCCAAAATCGCCGCAACTGATCAGAAACGGGTACTCCAGGTCGGATTTGGAGCACTGCCATATTATTTTGGAAATCATGAAGCTGACAATTTTGTGAGGTCAGCGGGTCCTCCTCTGAGAAAATATGATTATCAGAGGTTTGAAAAACAGAGATGGTATGGCGTGTTGTTCGAACGATTCCAGTGAGGATGGTGGCGCTCCTCTCTGAATAAAAGCGGCCAGAGACACATTCTGCGATCCAGGATGAAAATGAACTGAAGGGGGAAGAGTTCACTTCCCCCTTCTAAGCTTAGGCATTGTCCGGCGAAGCGCAAGTCACTTTACCGCATTACTGGCTAAAACCACGAACCACAGGCAGTCAGACGACTTGCAAGACAACTACTTGACTTCGACAGTTGCGCCGGCATCCACCAGTTTCTTCTTGACAGCTTCGGCTTCTTCTTTGTTGACGCCTTCTTTAACAGCCTTCGGCGCGCCTTCCACCAGATCTTTGGCTTCTTTCAGGCCGAGTGAGGTCAATTCGCGGACCACTTTGATCACATTGATCTTGTTGGCGCCAGCGCCGGTCAGGATCACGTCAAATTCGGTCTTTTCTTCGACCGGAGCCGCTGCTGCGGCTGCCGCAGGGGCTGCCGCAACCGCCGTGGCAGCCGCGGCTGACACGCCAAAACGATCTTCCATCATCTTGACCAACTGGGCAGTTTCCAACAGGGTCAATGATTCAACGCTTGCCAAAATGGCTTGTAATTTCTCAGACATTATCTCTTCCTCCAAAAAACGATCAAAACAGGTAAGATTCCAGGATTCCCAGCGGTCGGTATCAGTACCGCCAGTGAACGAGTCTCCAAAGGTGCATCTCCTCGAAAGTCTCTATTCAGGCTCCCAACGCGCGCCTCTGACAGACCGCGGCGTTGTTTGAAACGATAAAAACAAAAAAACTTTGGGTCATTCCCCGGTGCAACGCTACTCAGCCGCAGGAGGATTTTCTGCATTGGCTCGCTGTTCGTGAATCTGGTTGAGCACAATTGCCAGGTTGCGTGCCACACCGTTGGTAACGGAGGCCAGGCGCTGGGCGCCTGAATTCAACACAAACAACAGCTTGGACAGCAACTCTTCACGGGATGGCATGTTGGCCAGTTCGTCAAGTTCAGTCACCTGAATTGCACGGCCTTCAACCACAGCGGCTTTGAAAACAAACTTCGGGTTTTCTTTGAAAAACTTTTGCAGCAATTTGGCAGTGGTCACCGGATCTTCCGGATGAATCGCCACCGCCGTTGGGCCAACAAAGTTCTTTTCAACCACTTCGAGCGCGGTGCCTTTCGCTGCACGTCGGGCCAGGGTGTTTTTTACCACTTTGTAGGTAATGTTGGCTTTGCGCATTTCAGCGCGCAAGTTGGTATCCACCCCGACAGTCAACCCCTGAAATCCAACCAGGAAGGCATGTGGGGTGCTCTGAAAGCTTTTGGTCAATACCTCAAGCTCTTGGTTTTTTTCAGTCCGATTCATAGGTTTTTCTTTTCACTCCCTTTAGACGTGGAAACTGGCCGCATCCAAACGCACGTTCGGCCCCATCGTCGAGCAGAGGTGCATTCCTTTCACATAGCGCCCTTTGGCAGTCTGTGGTTTGGCTTTGATGACCGCATCAATGAGCACTTTGGCATTTTCAAGCAACTTTTGTGAACCAAAGGAAACTTTGCCGATTGGGGCATGGATCACACCTGTTTTATCAACACGGTACTCGACCTTCCCAGCCTTGGTTTCCTGAACTGCCTTGGCGACATCAAAGGTTACGGTGCCAGTTTTCGGGTTTGGCATCAAACCACGCGGACCAAGAATTTTACCGAGCGTCCCGACCTGTTTCATCACGTCCGGAGTGGCAATCACCGCATCAAAATCAAGCCAGCCACCTTTGATCCGGTCAACGAGTTCTTCGCCGCCGACTTCTTCAGCACCAGCTTCGCGAGCTTCGCGCTGCTTTTCACCCGTGGCAATCACACACACCCGTTTTGATTTTCCAAGCCCATTGGGCAGCACAACCGTGCCGCGCACCATTTGATCTGCTTTTCGCGGATCAACACCAAGCACCATGGTTACTTCCACGGTTTCATCAAACTTGGCGAAGGCAATCTTTGAGACTAACTGCATTGCATCAGGCAGTTGATACAATTTCGTAGCATCAATCTGCGCTGTTGCGGCTCTATATTTTTTTCCAACCTTTGCCATACAATGTCCTTTCAGGTACAAACGTAGCCGGCGTTGCCGCCGGAACTACTCCCTGGATGCTCATCGAAGCACCCAACTCTAGAGGTGGCTTTAGAATGAAAAATCACCCTCGGTGGCAAAATCGAGGGTGATCATCAAGAAAACCGAAATTAGTCAACAATCTCAAGGCCCATGTTCCGGGCGGTTCCAGCAATGGTTCGAATTGCAGCTTCGACTGAACCACAATTCATATCCTGGATTTTTGACTCTGCAATTTCGCGCAACTGTTTGCTTGTGATTTTGCCAACTTTGTCGCGATTGGGTTTGGCCGAACCGGAAGAAATCCCTGCTGCTTTTTTCAACAGGTCAGCCGCCGGCGGCGTTTTGGTAATAAAGGTATAAGATCTGTCAGCAAATACCGTGATCACCACCGGGATTTTCAGGTCTCCCATATTGGCAGTGCGGGCATTAAATTCTTTGCAGAAGCCAATGATGTTGAGGCCGTGTTGACCGAGCGCCGGACCAATCGGAGGCGCCGGGTTGGCTTTCCCAGCCGGGATCTGCAACTTGATGTACGCAGTGATTTTCTTTGCCATAGTTGTCTTTCGTGCTGTGCTTCAGAGTCTAACGGGTAACGTGCGACGACAGGGCCGGTCGTTACCTGAATCAACTGTGTTTTATTCTTCAGAAAACGAGAGCTTGTTGACCCCGGTGAAATCCAGTTCGACTGGTGTTGCCCGTCCAAAGATCGTCACCATGACTTTTAAAGTGTTTTTGTCGAGGTTGACTTCCTCGACCACTCCAGTGAACCCGGTAAATGGCCCGCTGGTAATCCGGACAGTTTCGCCATGAGTAAAGGAGACCCGCGGCTTGGGGTTTTCTGTGGCTTCGGTCACGTGATGGATAATCTGATTGACTTCTTCATCGGTCAGAGGCGTTGGTTTTTGGCCGCCGACAAAACTGGTCACCTTGGGTGTACTTTTGATGATATGCCAGACTTTATCTGACATTTCACCGGTTTTGTCATCCGTCTCAATTTCGACCAACACGTAGCCCGGAAAGATCATCCGTGACGTTTCAATTCGTTTGTTTCCACGCATTTCAAAGACGGTCTCAGTCGGAACGAGCACCTGAGGAACTTCAACTTCCATCCCATAGGCTTTGACACGTGTTTGCAAACTTTCTTTGACTTTTTTTTCATACCCGGAATAGGTATGAATGATAAACCACCGTTTTGCCATTGCTATTCACTTTTCGCCGCGGCGAAACCTTGTATTCCTATCGAGTAAACCACTTGGTGAGTTGTTCAAATCCGAGCGTGATTAACACATCAACTACCCAGAGAAAAAATCCAAAAAAGGTAACGGCTACCACAACGACCACAGTTGTTGAGAACACCTCGTTTTTTGAAGGCCAGGAGACACGTTTCATCTCCTGTTTGACATCTCGATAAAAGTGGGTCACGCCAGCCCATTTGGTTGCCAACCAGTTGGATTCACTCATGCGTGCTACCTCAGAAGCCTGACTCATACGTACTTTACTCTCCTCAAAAGTTCAACTTTGAATAAATGGACGGCGCACTGCTGCGATTGAATGAAATGGCAGGGGTATCAGGATTCGAACCCGAACTTTCGGTTTTGGAGACCGACGTGCTAACCGTTGACACTATACCCCTGTGAGCAATGCTTACTTGGTTTCTTTGTGAGGAGTATGCTTGCGGCAAAAGCGGCAGAATTTTGAAAACTGCAGACGTCCCGTTGTGGTTTTCTTGTTTTTATTGGTCACATAGTTCCGGTTTTTGCATTCCGGGCACTGTAACGTAACATTATCACGAGCCATAACTCACCTCATTTGTTTTTTGCTATTTGCCATTGCCAGTTGCCAGTTGCCATCGCACTGAGTTGACAATGGCAAGTGGCAAATCGCAAATCACAAATGCACTTTCATTACTCAAGAATATCTGAGATCGTACCGGCACCGACGGTGCGGCCACCTTCACGG
>DAOQNB010000013.1:0-22239 GCA_035335845.1 Acidobacteriota bacterium
TTGGGAATTGCAGCGGGAACACAGCTTTCTTTTTCAATTCCTTGAAAAGCAATGATTTCGAGCCTTGAGATGAGTCAATGACCAAAGAAACCAAACAACACCCGGAACCTGTTTCAATTGAAATGATAGACCTTGAAGCAGTTATGTCTGAGGCAGTCGCCCATGCCTTGCTCATGCACAAACGGGCAGGCAATGCTGTACCAGGTTGGAAGGATGGAAAACTCTTTTTTGTGCAACCTGATGAAATCCCGATTGAAGATCCACTTCAAAAAAAGAAGCGTGATTAACGGTTTCTCGCTATCCCTTATTCCCTATCCCCTATTCCCTATCCCCTATCCCCTATCCCCTATTCCCTATTTTTTTATGTCACGTTATCCATTTGAACCACTCGACTTTTCCAACCTTTCCACCTATCCACTCGCTGAACGCAAAAGCAAAGTCTCGGTTGAAGACCTGGCCAGACCGATTGAGTCAGGCAGCTCGCTTCGGGAATTTTTTGACCGGTTGCCGAATATTCTGGCCGTTCAGAACTTGAAAGCCGTCGCTCAGGCCGTTCGGCAAGCACGTCAGAGGGGAAAAACTGTCCTGGTTGGACTCGGCGGGCATGTCATCAAGTGTGGGCTGGCACCGGTGCTAATTGACCTGATGAATCAAGGATTTATCAACGGATTTGCCCTCAATGGCTCTGGCGTAGTCCATGATTTTGAAATTGCCCTGATTGGTTCGACGTCTGAAGACGTGGACGCCACGCTTGGTTCAGGTGCATTTGGTGGCGCGGAAGAAACCGGACGCTTTATCAATCAGGCATACAGTGAAGCCCTGCGTGATTCAATCGGCGGTGGTGAAGCGATTGGGCGACTCTTGACCGGGATGAACCCACGCTTTGCTGACCGTTCCCTGCTCTGTTCAGCCTACCAGCACAGCATTCCAGTGACAGTCCATGTAGCTGTCGGAACTGATATTACGCATATCCATCCAACGGCTGATGGATCAGCGATTGGCGCCGCTTCATATCACGACTTTCGACTGTTTTGCTCAGTGGTGAAAGGTCTGGATGATGGCGGGGTTTATTTGAATCTTGGCTCAGCCGTTATTTTGCCGGAAGTTTTTCTGAAGGCGGTTACCACCTTGCGCAACCTGGGTCACCAGTTGGAAGGCTTTACCACAGTCAATTTTGATTTTCTCCAACACTACCGACCGCTAACCAATGTCGTTCGGCGACCCGTTGCCGGAGGGTCAGGACGCGGGTTTGCCCTGACTGGTCACCACGAATTGATGATTCCACTCCTGGCAGCAGCAATTGTGGAAGGCTGGGAATAGTTTAGGGGTCAGGGGTCAGGGGTTGGAAAAAGACGAAAAGGACATAAGGGACTCAAGGGACATAAATTCGAAGACCCGGAAACTGGAACCCGGAACCGTGAGTTCTCTCTCAGGCTTCAACAGGCTATAATTCCCTGACCAACGACAGCAACTCAGACGATCTAACCTGAAATCAATTAGTTACGAGTAGATCACACTCTCACCGTTTCTACTCGCTACTCACGATTCGCTACACACTCTAAATTACCTATGTCCCGCAAAGAATTTGTTCACCTGCATTTGCACTCTGACTTCAGCCTTCTCGATGGTGCAATTCAGCACGATGCTCTGGCTGAACACGCCTCCAAACTTGGATTTTCGGCAATGGCCGCTACTGATCACGGCAATATGTTTGGAGCGATGTCCTTTTACAACTCCATGAAAAAACACAATGTCCGCCCCATCATCGGCATGGAAGCCTATGTGGCCCGTGGTTCGATGCATGAGCGGGGGACAAACACTGAAGGAGAAAAAGGGACCAATCACCTGATTCTGCTGGCCAAAAATCAGACCGGATATGAAAACCTGGTGATCCTGACGTCATTGGCCTACACCAAAGGGTATTACTACAAACCCCGCATGGATAAAGAGTTACTGAGCAAGCACAGCGAAGGACTGGTAGCCCTGTCAGCCTGTATGTCCGGCGTTCCAGCCTCGCTTATTTTGCGCGACAAAATGGATCGGGCGGTGTGTGAGGTTGGCGAGTATCAGGAAATTTTCGGCAAAGGAAATTATTTTCTTGAACTTCAATGCCATGACGGCTTCGAAGAACAGCAATCACGCGTCAATGCCGGGCTCACTGAAATTGCCCGGAAACTTGATGTGCCGCTGGTGGTAACCAACGATGCCCATTTTCTAACCCGCGATGATTTTCGTGCTCATCAGGCACTGCTGTGTCTGCAAACCGGCAAGACGATTGATCAGGCCACGATGCACTATAGCCCGACGCACTATGTCCGAAGCGCTGAGGAAATGTGGCATCTCTTTGAGAATCAAAATGTTGAGGCGCTTCGCAACACGATGAAGATTGCGGAGATGTGTCAGTTTGGGTTTCCAAAAGCCAAAATGCACCTGCCGGAATATCCAGTCCCCGAAGGCTTCACGATTGACAGCTACTTTGAAAAAGTCGCCCGTGAAGGACTTGAAAGCCGGCTCCACGAATTAGCTCCACTTCATGCCCGCGGAGAGTTGAAGTACAGTGTCGAACAATATCGGGCACGGCTCGACCATGAAATCGCGACCATCAAGAAGATGGGCTTTTGTGGATACTTTCTCATCGTCTGGGATTTTATTCGATATGCAAGAGATAATGGCATCCCCGTGGGTCCAGGCCGTGGCAGTGCTGCGGGCGCGATAGTCGCCTATGCGATGCGCATCACGGATATTGACCCCCTCCAGTTTGAGCTCCTGTTTGAACGCTTTCTTAATCCGGAACGCGTTTCGATGCCCGATATTGACGTGGATTTTTGTGTCCGTGGACGCGGTCAGGTGATTGATTATGTCGGCAATTTCTATGGGCGGGAAAACGTCTCGCAAATCGTCACCTTTGGGACAATGGCCTCACGGGCGGCGATTAAAGACGTCGGACGGGTGCTCGATATTCCCTACGCCGAAGTCGAAAAAATCGCCAAAATGATTCCGCCGCCACAGCGCGGACGCAACGTTCCAATTGGCGAAGCCTTAAAAACCGTTCCAGAACTCAAGACGGCCTATGAAAAAGACACGCGGATTCGCGAAATGCTCAACCTGGCCCAGCGTCTGGAAGGGTGTTCGCGGCATTCGTCTATTCACGCCGCCGGAGTGGTGATCTCGCCACGACCTGTCTATGAACTGGTCCCCGTCTTCAAAACCAAGGCGAAAGATAAAGAACGCGGTGAAATTGACGTCCTGGCCACCCAGTACAACATGAACGACCTCGAAAAGGCCGGCATGTTAAAGATGGACTTTCTGGGACTGACCACGCTCACCATCATCAATGACTGCCTGGAAAACATTCAGCGCGAACAGGGCCAGGCACCCAACCTCAACGAAATTCCGCTGGATGATCCAGCAGCCTTGCGTCTGTTTGCCGATGGCGAAACTGAAGCGATTTTCCAGTTTGAAGGCGATGGAATCAAAGAAATCACCCGGCGACTGAAACCTGAAAGCCTGGAAGACATTATTGCCCTCAATGCCCTCTACCGACCCGGCCCACTTGATTCCGGCATGGTGGATGATTATATCGAACGCCGTCATGGCCGGAAAAAAGTCCGCTATGACTTTCCCGAACTCAAAGATATTTTGGGAAATACCTTTGGTGTGTGTGTGGCTGGGGATACGCTGGTTCTGGATGCTCACTCTGGAAAACGAGTTCGCATTGATGAACTGGAGTCCCAAATCGGCACTTTTTATGTTCAAGGTGTTGATCAGAATCTCAATTCTCAAATTGGGCAAGTCACACATTTCTTTGACAATGGATTGCGTGAAGTTGTCGAATTAAAATTACGCAATGGCTCAAGCGTCAAAGTAACCCAGGACCATCAAGTGCTGACAGAAACTGGCTGGCGTCAGGTAAAAGATCTACAAGTAAATGACTTTATTGCCGCCCCGCGTCGCCTGACAGTGGCCAATGAGCAAGACTACAATCGCCAAAAACTGCGCGTCCTGGCCTATCTTATTGCTGATGGTTCACTGAGTTCAGCCGCGTGCTGTGACTTTGTGTCAAAAGATGAAGCGTTGCTCCAGGAGTTTCAGGAGTGTGTTCAGGCGTTTGAACGCATTGAAACCAGGACACTTCAACAATTGCGTGGGGTGACACGTGTTGGAGTTGTGGGAACACAGAAAAAATACTATCACGAGCCGAATGATGTGCTTGCCTACTTGCGAGACTTAGGCCTGAAGTATCGAACCGGAGGCTGCCGATCAGATCAAAAGTTTGTCCCGGATTTTGTTTTTGGATTGAACTCAGAATGCATTGGCTTCTTCCTGGCTTCGTTGTGGGATTGCGATGGCCATTTAGGTCCCAAGCTCTATCACTATAAAACTATTTCACATCAACTTGCGCTTGACGTCCAAACCCTCCTTCTGCGGTTGGGCATTCACTCGGTCATTTATGAGTCAGTTTATGAAGCCGAAAAACGCAAAACTGAGCCGACCACGGCATACCAGGTGACAGTTTATAATCTCCATCTCTTCCGAGAGCTTGTTGGGCCATTCCTGGTGTCTAAATCATTTCCTCCAGCGCCTTCAATCAGTTATGAATCCAGAGATTCAGTATCCCGGCAGATTTTCTTAACCGAACTTGAGCAAACGTGGAGTAAATCCTGGAAAAGCCTGGAACGGGAATATGACTTTTCGGTCCAACATTTGCGCCCTAAAAAAAGAGCGATTCCCCGCATTTCTATCAGTGCCATCTGCAGTGTGATTGATCCACTAAACCTTGCTCAAACCCAGACGAATCTAAAGATTCGCTGGGAAGAAATTGTTTCAATTCAACCAGCCGGAACAGAACGAGTCTATGACATCACGGTTGAGGGAATTCATAACTTCGTCGGCAACAATATCGTGCTCCACAATTGCACCTATCAGGAACAAATCATGGCGATTTTCCAGAAACTGGCTGGATATTCGCTCGGAGAAGCTGACCTGGTTCGGCGCGCCATGGGGAAGAAAAAGCGTGAGGAACTCGATGCGCACAAGGCCAAATTCTTTCAACAGGCTGAAGATCGCGGTCACGACCGGGGAAAACTCGAAAAGTTGTGGCAGTCGCTCGAAGGATTTGCGGACTATGCTTTCAATAAATGTCTCGCTGGTGATGCTCCCATAGTTGATGCTGACACAGGTCAAATTGTAACCATTTCTGAAATTGCCGAAGGAACTGTTTCAACCTCACGCACATTCAGTTTTGATGGGAGCCAAATCATCACCAACGAGATCATTGAGGCGTTTCCAACTGGTGAAAAAGAAGTTGTTGAGCTAGAGCTTGAAAACGGACGAACCCTTCGCTGTACTCTTGACCATAAATTCTTTACTGACCAGGGTTATTTGCCATTAAAGGACATCATTGAGCAGAATCTGGAAATTTATTTTTCAGAGGAGGTTGAAGCCTTCACCGCCAGCAGTCTGGAGGCACCTGGTCAATACCCTCAAAATCGAGTCACTATTCGCTTGAAGAAGATGAAACTGGTGCGGGTAAATCCGTCGGGGACGGAAAAAACCTACAACATGACCATGCGTGAGCCACACCACAACTACTTCACGAATGGGATTCTGACAGCCAACAGTCACTCCGCCTGCTATGGGGTCCTTGCCTATCAGACAGCTTATCTTAAAGCATACTATCCAGCGCACTTCTGGGCTGCTGTTCTCTCAAACGAATTAAATAACACTGACAAGGTGGCCAAGTATATCGAACGCGCCCGCGCTCAAGGAATTGAAATCCTGCCACCGGATGTCAACCTCAGTTATCACGGGTTTACTTCAACTGAGAAAACCATCCGTTTTGGACTGATGGCGATTAAAGGCATTGGCGAAGCAGCCGTGGATGCTATTGTCGAAGCCCGCAAAGATGGCCCATTTACGTCAATTTATGATCTGGCCAAACGGGTTGACAGCCGGGCACTCAACCGACGGGTGCTGGAAAGCCTGATCAAATCGGGAGGGCTCGACGAACATCCTGGTACTCGCGCTCAGAAATTTGCGGCGATTGAAAGCGTGATGGAAAGCGGCGCCCGGGCGCAACGCGATGCCCAGAGCGGGCAGGTCTCGCTTTTTGGAATGCTCGAAGCCGAGATGGAAGCCGATGCTGATGCCACACTGCCGGATGTTCCCCCCTGGTCACAACAAGAGCAACTGGCCGGAGAAAAAGCCACACTGGGCTTCTATATCACCGGCCATCCACTGGCCAGCTATCGCGAATTGCTCGGGACGTTTTCCAATGTCAGCTATGAAACACTCAATAAATGCCAGCCCAACCAGACCATCAAAATGGGCGGGATGGTGGTCGGCTATGTGGTGAAAAATACCAAGAAAGGCGACCGGTTTTGCGTCTTCTCGCTCGAAGATGAACTGGGCTCAATCGAAGTGATTGCCTGGCCGGAAACCTTTAAACGCATCAGCGGCAAAATTAGTGATACCCAAGCAGTGCTTGTAACTGGTAGGATTGAATTTACCGATGATGGTCCTTCGAAAATCATTGCCGATGACGTTGAACCACTCGCCGGCCTTCGGGAACGATCCGCTTCGCTGCTGACCTTCTACTTCCGGTCAGGCAGTATCACCGCCGAAAAAGTTGACCAACTTCGCAGCCTGTTTGATCGCCACCGGGGTGATTGCCAGATTAGCTTTGAGGTTCAGTTACCAACCGGAGATATTGCCTGTGTGCGCCCAAACCAGTTTGTGCGTGTCAAATCAAGCCCGGAACTGGTTCAGGCAGTTCAGAACCTGTGTGCTGGCTGTGAAGTTCGGATGAGTTAAACGATCAGTGGCCGGGAATGAAGTGTGAAGCAAGCTTTTTGTTGACGCACAACGACCTGGTTCATTCTTCATTCTTCATTCTTCATTCCTATTCTAAGGATCATCCTGACCATGACCAGGCCACATTCACCCACGCTTTACCGCCAGTTGACCAGGTTTTTCTTTCACACGTGCCCGGTGTTGATCCTGGCGGTGATGTGTGTAAATGGAATCAGCGGCTCTTTGGCTCAAGCTATGGCACACCAAAACACTCCCTCTGCAGTTCCCAAGGTACGGCCAACTGATGTTGAATCAGTTGATGCCATCATCAAAACGCTCTATGAAGTTATTTCAGGCCCCGCCGGTCAAAAACGTGACTGGGACCGATTCCGGTCGCTGCTGCACCCGTCGGCCAGATTGATTCCAACCAATCCAACTCCGACTGGCGGCAGCGAAGCCCATACCTATGATGGCGAAGGCTATATTCAACGCGCCTCGGCCTACTTTGAAAAAAGCGGTTTTTACGAGCGCGAAATTGCCCGGAAAAGCGAGCAGTTCGGAAATATCGTGCAGGTGTTTAGCACTTATGAATCCCTGCATTCACCGCAGGACACTAAACCCTTTGCTCGTGGCATTAACAGCATTCAGTTACTCAAAGATGGGAACCGATGGTGGGTGATGACAGTTTTTTGGGACACCGAACGACCTGACAACCCAATTCCAGAAGCCTATCTCCCGAAATCAAAAACCAGGTAACGTTGGAGGAATGATTGGCGTGTCGCTGCTTGAACTCGAAGCTGAACCGAAAAAGGCTGAACCTTCGCAATTTCGAAAAGTTCTAATCGTGGTGGGTGTGGTGATCCTGATTCTGGTGGGCGTTGGGGTCTTGTGGAGCGAGTACCGAACCAAACAAGACCGGGTTCAGCGTTCAGCCAATCTGGTCCGTGCCGGGAATCCGGAATTCGATGCCTATGTCAAAGGGCAAAAAGTTGTTGTGACCGAGATGGAAACCTCAGAATCCAGCAGCATGATTGAGTTTGTATATGAACTCACCTGTCAGATTGAAAACCGGGGGGATCGGACGATTGAAGCCATCGAATTGCGAGGATTTATCTATGATTGGGAAGATAAACCTTCGCGCGAAATTTATCGCTATCCGTTGCCCAGCAAGGAACTTCCCAAACTTGGCCCCAACCAGAAGCTCAAGGTCCGAATGTCAATTGACGGCGTCAAGGACAATAGTTATGTCAAAAATGGACTGATTGAGATTCGGGGCCTGCGTTTTGCCCGTTGAGAATCTGGAAACGTACGCTTTCGATTGAAAAATGGCGGTGCAATTTAGTAGTTTTCACAAACCCCATCTGGTGACCACACTTGCACTCTCAGCCTCAACCCAATCACATTGAAGTTCAACACGGATTCACTTTCGCTGTCCTGCCCACATCACTTCACTTGAGGAGTACCGTTTATGAGCGAAACTGAGCAACAGACCCGGCGACTCGACCAACTTTCTGTCGATCTGGACAGCGAAGGGCATTTTGCCACCTTAATTATGTTTAAGGAAAAAAAGGTCTTTTCGCACGTCACGCTGGAAGAAGAAACCACGCTCATTGGCCGCAATCCAGACTGCACCATCACACTCGGGGCGGATACTGAAGCCTCACGCCATCATGCCCAGGTGCGGCTCAGCACCAATACCAATGGATTACATCAATACTGGCTCAGCGACCTGGGAAGCACCAACGGCACCCACTTAAACGGGAAACGACTCACACCCCATCAAGAAACCTTGCTCCGCGACGGAGACAAGTTCATCATTGGTCAACACCTGTTCAAATTTGCGTTGCTCGATCAATCAAATGAAAAGTTCCTGACCGGGAACCTGACTCAGGTCAGTCTTTTTGATCTGATTCAAATCATTGAAAACAATCGCCTGACCTGTATCTGTATTGTTCGTGGGCAAAATGAGATTGGAAAACTGTATTTTAATTTGGGCCAGATTGTCGGTTGTGAAATAAGTGAAACCCAGGGGTTAGAAGCGTTCCGAAAACTGGTTGAAATCCAGGAAGGTTTTTTTGAGGTTGAAAAACACGACCAGGAATTCCCAGTCACGCTTGAAGCCACCAGCAATATGAACCTGGTGCTTGATACGCTCCGTGAACTGGACGAAGAACATGCTGAACTTCTCAACCAGGAAACCGATGAACAAGCAATTCCAAATGAAATGTTTGATACCGCCAGTACGGGCTTGCCGGAAAATGAAGCCATGATGGAAACACACCTCTCGGAATCGGTACCAGTGCTTGGAATTGACCCCGAAGGAGCCCAGGAAGAACCAATAACCCAACGAGTCATACCGGCCAGTTCACTGATGCCGACGATCCGGGCATCAGCGCTCCCCCCACCTGATTCGGAGCCGACAAACTCTTGAGAGATTTTCACGATCTGCGCCCTGAAGTATTTTTTGATTTGCCGAACCCAGTCCACGCACGAGGCGTCCTATGAGCAACCTGGAAAAAACCCGCCGACTTGAACGCATTGTTTTAGACACGGACGAGAATAATTTCGCAACCTTAATTGTGCTCCAAAACCAGCAGGTCTATACCTCAGCCGTACTCGATTCATTGATCACTTCAATTGGACGAGATCCTGAATGTACCATCTCGCTGGCTCATGATGGGGAAGCCTCACGCCAGCACGCCCGAATCCGAATTACATTAACGGCAGATGGGAACCGACAGTACATGCTGTCAGACCTGGGGAGCACCAATGGTACGTTCTTGAATGGACGCCGATTGGACGCCAACCAGGAAGTGCTCCTCAACGATGGGGATAAATTTATTATTGGTCAGCATCTGTTCAAGTTTGCGGTGCTCGATCAGTCCAACGAACGGTTTATGACTGGCAATTTAAGCCAGGTCAGCCTCTTTGACCTCATTCAAGTCATTGAAAATAATAAACTCACCTGTATCCTTATCATTCGCTCACAGGGCATGGTGGGGCGACTCTACTTTAACCACGGCCAAATCGTTGATTGTGATCTTGATCAAAAGCGTGGTGAAGGAAAAGTGATTGACAGCGGCGTAGAGAGCAGGCACGGCCTGGATGCCTTTCGTCAATTGGCCACAATTGAAGAAGGAACATTTGAAGTTGAAAAATATGAATACTTGTTCCCGCAAAATATTCAGGCCTCCAGCAACACCAATCTGGTGCTCGATACGTTGCGAGAACTTGATGAATCCAGAGAAAAAGCACGCCAGGAGCGTGGCGAAAGTTAAGAGGCCAGGCACGGTTCGTAGCTTCTGGACTTTTGAAAACGTTATTGGTGAAGCATAAAACACCAGGTTGCTCCAATCAGCAACCAGTTGATTGCGACCGGATGTGAGCCAGGGTCATCCTTATTCCCCACCCCAGGGGGATCCATTATGTTTTGTCCTTATTGCAGTACTCAAAATCGCGACAAAGCACGTTTTTGTAGTGGGTGTGGGAGAACTCTTACAGAGTCACCTTCCGGGCTCAGTTCATTGAGCGGTGGTCTGTCATCGCCCATGCCGCTGCGAACTTCCCTCCAGGCAACCTGGCTGCAACCAGCATCGAGTGGAACCTCACCGGAACCATCCACCCCTCAGTCGCTGGTTCCGGTGACAGCGGCTTTGCCCGCGACCAGTCCACCAGATTCAGAAGCGGGTGCTATTCGATTGGAACTGGATGTTCCGACCTTGCAAGAGCCCGTCACGGCTCCCTTCGTCGACCAGCCATCCAAACCTGTGGCCAACGAAGCATTTCGACTCTCACAGCATCCCACCCGAAATCTGGATCAACCGAAAGAAATACCATCGTCAACCGTTGGATTACACTCCAAACCATCAGTTGATCCATTAACCAGCCCGCTGACCTCTCGCAAACCGCAACTCCCGACCGCCGGGACACAACCGTTGCCACTGCTCCCCCCCTCTTCAACGCCAGGGGCTGGAACGGCTTCCCTGACAGGAAAACCCGCGCAACCACTCTCACCCAAACCGACCACTGAAGGTACCCAGCCATTACCGTCAACAACAGCTCTAACTGGACCAGAAACAGGCACGGCGTCGCTGGTGGGGCAGTCACCAACTGAAATCTTCTGGCCAGGATCCCAGGTGGTTCCGCCTCAAGATGCAACCAGTCAACTCACCAGCAGTTCGATTGACCCGGCCTCACCTGCCAGCCAGGAAACCGACTATCTGGGAAGTCGAAACAAGAAAGAAATTCCCAAAGTTTTTCCGATTGGCACAGCGCCGGTTCATCCTTCGAATGAAACCCAAATTGATCATGCTCAGTTTGATCCAGTTGTGGATACGACCCAAATGCGGGCGCCCCAAACAGTTCAGCAGCGCACGCCACGAAGCGTGACCAAACCCCGAGCTGCCAGTGAGGGTGGCCATGCGGCTCGACCAGGAAAAGTCAGTGGGAAACATAAAAAACAGCTATCGGAAATTCCGCTGGCTGATTCCCCTGCGTCTGTATATGAGCAACCTCCCAGAGGAGCCGCCTTGCCTACGGCCTCATCAAATCAGGCCTCAACTGATGAAGCCGATAACCAGGTCGTTCAGCTCCCGATCCCATCTGAGGATCCAGCCTTGCGAAAAGGGTCACCACAGTACCTGGTTAAGTTTTTGGAATCGCCTCCGACGTCAACGCTTCAGGAAGTCCCTGGGTCACCAGCTTCCTTTGAGACCAAACCAATTGCTGAGACAGCCTCTCCTGAACTCGGGAAAGGAACTGAGCCTGAAGTATCAACTGAAACCCCTGAGACCAGATTTAAACGTACTGCATCAGCACTCCACAGTAGCGGAACAACGCCGCTCAACAGTGAGCGACCAGACTCTGGCACAAAACCACACACACCAGGTCAGACCTCTGAACTCACATCCTCCTCTGTTTCCGCGGTGAAACCGCGATCAACGACGTCTCCTTCTGGTGGCGCCTACCTTCCAGAAAAGTCACCTGTCCGCCAAAAACCTGGTCGAATCAGTCAAAATCAAATTCTGGCTTTGGCGGGGGCGGTGATCGGGATTCTGGCCATTGGCATTTTGATTGTCTGGTGGGCCGTTTTTTCACAGCGCCAACCAGAAACCCCACCCGTACAACCGGTCCAGCAGGCCACCCCAGTCCCCGCTCCGACTGTGCCTCCAACTGGTCAACCAGCCGTACCCGCCCTTCCGCCGGATATGGTTTTGATCCCAGCCAGGGAATATCTCATTGGACGCAACAAAGGGGACGATCCAAATCTTGACACGTTTGAAACGCCACAACACAGTGTCAAATTACAGGCATTCTTTCTGGATAAAACAGAAGTGACCAATCAGCAATATCAGGAATTTATCAAACAGACCGGGTACAAAGCTCCGGCACAATGGAATGGAGGAGCGTTTCCACCTGGCACCGAGCAATATCCAGTGACCGGGGTATCATTTGAAGATGCTGAAGCCTATGCCCGGTGGGCGGGAAAACGACTTCCGACCGAAGAAGAATGGGAGGCTGCCGCCCACGGCGATCAGATTCGACGCTATCCCTGGGGAGATCAGTTCCAGGCTGACCGATTAAACTCAGCCCAATCCAGCTTGAAACAACCGGCGCCAGTTCATTCTTATCCGACCGGCGCTGGACCATTTGGCAATGTTGATCTGGCTGGAAATGTGTGGGAGTGGACAGCCAGTGAAGCCCGGCCCTACCCAGGCAATACTGAAAAAATCTCTAATCCGACTCAAGAAAAACTGATGGTGATTCGCGGTGGATCATTTGAAAATAAACCGCCTGATTGTGTCACGACCTATCGGAATTGGGTTCCTGCCACTACGCGCTATAAAGCACTTGGATTTCGCTGTGCCAGGTCGCTGTAAGGCGAGTATCCTGCCCTCAAATCTCACTCATTCTCACCAAATTCAGGTGATGTGCGCCATGACTCAAGCTTCTAAAGGATTGATTTCCTGGTTGACAGTTGGTGTTCAGCTTGGCTTCTGTGTGTGCCTTTTCATGGCAGGTCCAGCTCTGGCTCAAACCGTCCGGCCCAAAGGATTGGGAGATCCATCAACTCCCCCCTCTTCCACCTCAACCAAACGTCGCCCTCCCAAAAAGGCACCCAGTCTTCGAACACCAACCGGTGTCATCGTTTTCTTAGGTCGCACGCCTCGCTACTATCTTGACCAGGGAAAGCAATATCTTCAGAAAGAAGACTTTGTATCCGCAAAGATTTTTTTTGATGAAGGACTGAAACGAACAGCCAGCCAACGAACAGCACCCGAACTCACAGAAGAGCTTCGTCGTGGGCAACAGAAAGCATCCCTTTTGACTGAAGGAAGCAGAGCAATCGAACAAAACCAGTTGAGCCAGGCGCTCAATGCCTATCAGCAAATTCTGCAGCTTGACCCAACTGACAGCTTTGCCAAACAACAGGCGCTCAAGGTGTTGCAACGCCAGATTGAAGCCGCCCAAAGACAGTCCAACTGGACTGAGATGATGGGTTATATTGAGCAGGCTCAGCAACTTGACCCGGCATCAGTAGCAGATCAGGTCTTCATTCAGGCACTGCTGGGGCAGGCACTCGAAGCTGTTAGCCGGGATGAAAGTGCGGCTCAGGCTCTTTTTCAGCGCATTCTGACCATTGACCCAACCAATCAGATTGCCCAACAGGGGCAAAAACAGATCGAAACCAAACAACTCCTCCGCACAGCAACCGCCGCGCTCAATCAACGTCAATATACCGAAGCCGAAAACACTTTCACGAAAGTACTGGCCCTGGATTCAACGAACGAAGAAGCAACCCACGGAAAAAACCTGGCAACGGCGCATCTGATCAAGCTTCGGGCTGAGGCAGCCTATCAGGAACGCGACTTTGGCCAGGCGCAACAGCTTTTTCGAGATGCGGCAAGGACATTGACCGACGATGAATCAATTCTGGACCGACTTGCAGAACTTCAGATTCGATTATCTCCCAAACCACCGACTCAGGGAACCATCCAGCTCAAAGTTCCAGCCCAAACCAGTAGTCGAATTCAACTCCGAGGAAATCAGGCATTTGTGCTGTCTGACTCAGGCAGAGCCGAGGCGCTTACGACATTCCAGATGAGTGCTCCACTGCCATATCAGGCATTTACCATTCGGTTAACCAGTGTTTCCAACAATGGACGGGCCCGAATCCAGACGGTTCCCGCCCTGGCTAACCAGTTTCTGACCGAACTGGCAGTTGAACCTAAACTCTCTGGTGGCGGTGAAATTCGAATTGAATGTAGCTGGAAACTTATCACTCAAGGCAAAGCCCGATGGCAGGCTCAGATTGGTCCTGGTACCTATCGGTTACTCTGGCAAGGCCCTTTTGTTGACATTACTACCACCGCTGGAACCCAACCCGTGCCAAACCCAGTGGTGCAGGCGTCGCTCCCACTGCAAACCGCAGAGGTAAAAGTCAAACCAGTTGCTGGGGCGGCCAAGGTACGGCTGGTTTCGCCAGGGACGTCGTTAAATTATTTTACGTCAACGATTGGGCTTGAAACGACACAGTCCACCCTGGTTGTCATCGAAGTTGAGTGGAAAATTCGCTAATTTTGGAGGGAACGAACTGAAGGGGAAAGAAGGGCTTTGTGTTTTGGGAGGAATGCGCTATAAAAAATAATGGCCGCACCGTAAACTTATCGACAGACCCCGCACGACGCTGTCGATAAGATTAGGTGCGACCCTAGAATAACATCTCGGATTTACCTAATACAACTGGCGTGCCACTCTTTCAGATTAACAATAACCCACCTGCAATCAACAATATAACCTGCCATGCCATGAGCCTCCCACTCAAAATCTGACAAAAATCGTCACATTCCATCAGCCTCTTTTTGTCACTTCTGGTCATCTTCAGATTTTTGTTGCGGATGAGACGGGAGGCCTTTCTCAAATCGATAGTTCTCAAGCTCAATCGCTGAAATATTCACCAACTGAAGATCACCCACCGGCACCTGAGCCAGTTCTTCCAGGGTTAAGGGATAGTCCTGGACGGTCTGTTCAATTTCATAGTGAAGCGGAATGGCACAATATGAACTGGTGTATTTTAAAACCACGGTGAGTTGTTGATTGGGAGGATCAACAATGATTTTCACGGCCTGGGATGGCAACTCAATCCCCTGATGAATAGCCATTTGTTCAATTTGCTGATGAAGCTCTTTTAAGTTGGGATGACGTGCGCCCACAACCGAGACCAGTTTTTGACGGAGTGAGTGATAGGTCAAATATTGGTGAATCAGTGTTCCAATCGCCGCCATCACAAGCAGACAAAGGAAACTCACCGCACTCACCCACCCCACAATCCGAGGTTGAAACATAAAACGGCGACCAGCCAGCCCTGCGGTGGGAGGAGTAACCACATACAACTCTCTGCGTTTCCCACTCAGGTGATGGCTCTTTTCTTGATCGGCACGGAATTCAGGTTCAACACCTTCTACCGGGGAAAAAGCCTCGCGTGCCGGAGAAAGCATCAAAGGTGCTTCTGACAATGTGACCTTCGTCTGATCTGTGGGCAGGTCAGTCACCGGAAATGCTTCCAATACATCCTGGAGGTTCTCAGTAAACGGCAGGTACTCACTTTCAGTCTGGGTCACACCTTGCGATGTTTCGCCAACCGGAACTTCGGGTGAGGGCTGGCCAATGATTTCCCGCAATACATACAGATGGGTGTCAACCGGCTGAGGAAGTGCTTTTTCCAGAGCCAGGGCAAAATCAAGGGCTGATTCAAACCGATCTCTGGGATCTTTTGCCAGTGCCCGCATAATGCAATCGCCCATCGCGGTGGCAAGATCAGTGGCAATTGAACAAATATGCAGTGGAACTTTGGAAAGATGCTGAACCATGATGGTGGCCGGTTTTCCAGTGAACGGCACCTGCCCGGTCAACATCTCATAGGCCATAACGCCTAAACTGTAGATATCAGAGCGCATGTCAAGGTTGGTGCCATCACATTGCTCTGGAGACATATACTGCGGAGTTCCAATCAGACTTTCAGCTTCAGATTGATAGCTTTTTCCAGTGGTGAGATCCCTGAGTTTGGCAATTCCAAAATCAAGAACTTTAATAATCTCTTCACCTTCAGAGATCTCAATCATAATGTTGTCAGGTTTCAGATCTCGATGGACAATCCCCTTTCGGTGCGCGGCATGCACGGCGGCCCCAATTTGTTTCATCAAAGCAACCACCTGCTCGGGTGAGAGCACTGGTTTATGATCAAGGATATAGCGCAGTGAGTACCCGTCAACATACTCCATGACCAGATAGGGAATACCTTCATCTGTTTTCGCAAAGTCTGTCACACCAACCACGTTGACGTGTTTGAGTCTGGCGGCGGCGGTTGCCTCACGACGAAATCGCTCAAATGTTTTCGGATCATCAACCAGATTTGAAGACAGGAGCTTAATGGCCACACATTTGTCAAACATGGTGTGGTGGGCACGATAAACCGCCCCCATACCACCCCGGCCAATGCGCTGTTCAATAAAATATTTATCTATCGTTCGGCCAACAAATGGATCGGTGGGTGCCAAAGTTCCCGGCTGGTCAGTAAAAAACAATGAATGAAATTCGGTCATGGTGATTGAAACAGCTCAGCCTGAAAGCCTGGAGGAAAATGCTTTCAGTCATTGTCAATCAATCGCTTGAGACATCCAATCTTGGGCCTCGCCATCAAAGCGATTAAAGGACTCTTGGTTACCCTGGCTGAAAAACGATGCGCGGTTGCGAGTGCAACGCGGAAACAGGTTGGAGGTACCAGCAGAAAGTACCATATCATTTAACATGGAACCTCAAATAGAGACAACCTCTTTCGCAGTATTTGCCAAAGGCCAGGAACATCTTGTTGCAGCAAAAGCGTTTCAGGATTTTGTGCTGCCGAAACCACCACGCTCGTGGTACAGTTTATGATTCCAAGCCTATAGTTTTTATGAAGGAGTAGAGAGGGATGCTGCTAACCCTGTTGTTGTTTTTAGTTGTGCTCGGTCCGATGATCTTTATCCATGAATTTGGTCACTTTGCGGTTGCCAAGTTGTTGAAAATCAAAGTTGAAGTGTTTTCACTCGGATTCGGGCCCCGCCTGCTTGGGTTTAATTATGGAGATACTGATTATCGGGTTTCAGCGATCCCGCTTGGCGGATATGTCAAGATGAAAGGTGAAACGCTGGATGAAGAAATCGAGGGAACAGGTGATGAGTTTCTCTCACGTCCCAAGTGGCATCGGTTTCTGGTTCTGATTGCCGGGCCAGTCATGAATATTCTCAGCGCGATTGCGATTCCGGCGGCAATGGCCATGTTTATGTTTCAATCTCCAGCCTATCTCACCCAGCCTGCCGTGGTGGGAAGTGTGGCACTGGGGTCAGCCGCTGAGAAAGCTGGGATTCAACCCGGGGATAGAATCCTTCAGATTGACGGCAAAACAAACCCTACCTGGGGACAAGTCTCTGATTCAACCATTCTGCGCCCCGATCAACCCATCCCAGTCACCGTCCAGCGCAATACCCAGCAACTCCAATTGACGTTGACACCTTCTCGCATTCAATTTGGCCAGGAAAAGCTTGGTGATTCGGGACTGCTCCAAAATGACCTCATTTCAATGCCAATCCAGGTCAAAGCGGTAAGCCCTGGAACTCCAGCCGAAGCTGGTGGTCTCAAACCTGGGGATAAAATTGTCAAATTCAACGGGCAACCCGTTGTTCATTTTCATTGGTTTAAGAGTTCGGTGCGCAATTTTGAAAGTAAACCGATTGACCTCGAAGTTGATCGCAATGGTCAACTGGTGACCCTGCATATCACACCTCGTCAGGAACCCCGAGGGGATGTCATGATTGGATTTGCTCCAGAGCCAAGTTCAGTTCCGATGACACCAATGATTACGCAGAACAAATCCTTCGCGGCAGCTTTCCGATACGCCGTTGATGAAAACATTCGGGTTCTGGTACTCACAGGTGAGGCGCTTGGGCAGATTTTTACCGGGCACCGGGCCGTGAAAGAAACTCTGGCTGGACCGCTGGGGATCGCCAAAATGTCTTCTGATACCTATCAATCCCTTGGGGTTGAAGGCTTACTCCGATTGATGGCGTTGTTGAGCCTCAATCTCGGAGTCTTCAATTTGCTTCCAATTCCAGTCCTGGACGGCGGTCATATTTTCATCATTTTCCTGGAAACACTCTTTGGCTGGGTTGGATTGCAAATCACAAACGGATTTAAGGAAAAA
The DNA here is from genome assembly GCA_035335845.1 of Acidobacteriota bacterium. Lineage (GTDB taxonomy): Bacteria > Acidobacteriota > Blastocatellia > Chloracidobacteriales > Chloracidobacteriaceae > JACQXX01. The sequence continues at coordinate 18,032 of DAOQNB010000013.1, forward strand.
ATGATGCAGACGGGCGCTGTTCTGCTCTTTTTATTGATGGGGTATGTTATTTACATTGATGTGGCCCGATTATTTACCGAACGATCAGCCACCAAAGCAACCACCAAACCGACGGCAGTAGACACCTCCCCAGCACCAGCCACACCAGCCCCAACCCCCGCTCCAGCCAGGTAAATCAACCAGCTCAACTCATTCCTGGTAAATCAGTTCCCTGATTTACCAGGATCAACACCCTTCCCAAGTCGAAATTCTTCGCTTGACGAAATCTCCCCCCATCTGTACTCTCACGTTTTTGTCTAAAAATTCAAAAATTCGACTGACGCACCTCTTATACCTGGAGCAGATTGGTCACTGGCTGGCGGCTGGTGAGTTCTTATCCAGGAGGTTTGGATTTCGAATATTGAACATTCATCATCCCAGGAAGCGAAGGATTTGGATCTATGAAAAGAACATTCCAACCAAATAACCGGCGGCGTGCCAAAACCCATGGGTTCCGGGCCCGCATGGCCACCAAAGGTGGTCGTCTTGTTTTAAAACGGCGACGCGCAAAAGGGCGTAAACGCCTGACGGCTTCTCATTATTAAAAGGTGCTTCAGTTGAAGTACAGGTTCTTTGTCGCCGACCCACCAGTTTGCTTTCACCTGACGGCCAGTATGTAGATATACTCTACCGATCAAGGTAGAAGCATTGGCGTTTTTATTCGGCGCGATTTGTACTCATCCCGAACCAGATTGATATGGGAGATATCCTGAACCGAGAGTTGCCACCAGAGCACCCTGAAGCCGAAACAAACACTCAGACCAACCCAACCACCGAGTGTTCACTTCCATCGACTTCCCCTTCGCCACGACCGGATCAACAGTTGTTAAAGCAAGACCGCTTGCTTCGCCCAACTGAATTCCGGCGTGTCTATGACCAGGGTCTGCGGTTGCACTCTTCACTTTTCACAATTTTTGCATTGCATTCCCAGTTCCCACGCGTCCGCCTTGGGATTACCACCAGTCGGAAAATCGGGAAGGCAGTCAAACGCAACCGTTGCCGACGGCTGGTCAGAGAGGTGTTTCGACATCAGAAAACATCTTTGTTGCCAGGGTGGGACCTGGTGGTAAATGCCAAGCAACCATTAACCAAGAGTACCTATGGACAGGTGGAGGCTGAGTTTTTACGGCTGACGAAAAAGCTCTCCATACCCAGGTGATCGTAAATAATTCACCCACTAAAATCGGACCGGGGGTCGGAGCGCCTGGCGTTTATCACCTGACCCTGGGCAAGGTACCCAGACTCATCATTCAACCGTTCTTCGCGATAACCTGAAAAACATTGATGGGTTGGCCTGGATATGGCGCATTTTTCGGTACGATCTGGAGCAGTTGGGTTAATTCGAGCGTATCAACGCTACATCTCCCCAGCCTTGCCTCCTGCCTGCCGATTTTATCCCACCTGTTCTCAGTACACGGCTGAGGCAATCGAACGCTATGGGATTTGGCGGGGCGGGTATTTGGGGCTGCGACGGTTACTCCGGTGTCATCCTTTTTGTCCTGGTGGATATGATCCGGTTCCATGAATAGATCTGTGCTTTGACACAGAGGTGTGCTGTTTTATTTCGATCCTGAATCAGCAGCACGTCAGGGGCTTTGAAAGTTTTTGATGTATGGGCGAAAAACCTCGTTATTTTCTTGCGTTGTTTCTTTCTTTTTTGGTTTTGTTGGGCTGGCAATACTTTTTTGCACCACCACCATCTCCCCCCAAACCAGCACTTCCAGCGACTGCTCCTTCCCAGCCTTCCACCCAATCACCCTCAGCCACGTCTCAACCAGCAGCCGTAGCGAGCCAGGGACCACTCCCAACTCCAGAAGTAACCCCTGAGCAATCCATTACGGTTGAAACAAAATTATGGAAAGCCGTCTTCTCCAACCGGGGCGGGGTGATGACAAGCTGGATTCTGAAGCAGCTTCCAAACGGGCGGCCCCTTAAAAACTCTCTCCATCAAGATCTTGAACTGGTCTCGGCATTCTCACGCAAACACGCGCCATCAGATAAAACTCTGGAGCTTGGCGCCCCCCTGCGGCTGGCGATTAAATCTGATACCCAGCTTGAAACAATACTGAATTCCGTGAATTTCCGAATTGACCCACCCGTGACCAACCTCACTGTTGGCCCAGGTGAAACGAAAGAACTGTCGTTTACCTATGAAGACCCAACTCAGGGAATTCAGGTTCGGAAATCACTGGTCTTTCAAGGAGATGAAAAAGACGGCGCTGGCTACACTTTTGACTACACAGTTGATGTCAAAAAAGGTCAGTCGCCAGTTCAGGCCAATACGGTTTTAGGGCCAAATTTTGGTGATCAGTCTGTCCACACATTTGATAGCTACCATACACCGCCACAGGCAGTTGTGGTAACAACCAAGCCATATTACCGGCCAGCGACAGATGTTAAACCCGATCAGTTTGAAAAAAACCGGTATCAGAATGTTCACTGGGCAGCACTGGCCGACCATTATTTTGCAATGGCGGTCATTCCAGAACAAACCGTACCTGAGGTCGTGCTTTCCAATCGGAAAGTGACGGAAACAGTTGCTGGAACCCCAACCGAACGCGATTATGTCGCCGTCTTGATCCCCCTGGCCAATGGCGTAAAAAATACATTCTACATCGGACCAAAAGATCGAAATTATCTCCTCCCAGTGAACCAGCGACTCGGAAATCGAGTTGATTTGGAAGTATTGGTTGATTATGGAATATTTTCGTTTCTGGTCCGACCGCTTGTGCCATTGCTGGATGTTTCCGTCAAAATCCTGCATCGCTATACCAACAATTATGGATGGGCAATTATTGCCATTACCATTATTGTCAACACCCTGCTCTTCCCACTGAAATGGAAATCGTCAGTGGCACTTAGAAAAACAGCCGAGATTCAACCTCGGGTCAAGGAGATTCAGGACCGAATTAAAAGTCTTCCCAAAAACGACCCCCGAGTCTTAGAAGGTCAACTTGAACTGGCACGGCTGATGCGCGAGGGGAACCCGCTGATGGGGTGCCTGCCGCTCCTGCTACAAATGCCGATCTTTTTTGCGTTCTTCATCTATCTTCAGATTTCAGTCGACATTCGCCAGGAACACTTTATTTCCTGGCTCAATGATTTGTCGGCACCAGATCGGCTGCACATATTGCCAATTGCGATGTGTGTGACCCAGATTGGCTCCACACTGTTGATGCCATCACCAGCCACTGATGATCCAGCTCAAAAAATGCAGAAAACCCTCATGACCTGGGTTTTTCCGATTGTGCTTACCTACTTTTTCTTCTGGACGGCACCAAGCGGGCTGGTTCTGTACTGGATGGCTGGAAATATCATTGGTATTTCGCAACAACTGGTGATTAACAAACTGAATCCAATTCAGCCTCCACCCGTGAACACACCCCAAAAAGCAAAAAAACCAGCCGAATCTCCAGCGTAAAAAACAGTGTCTGCTCACCGTCACCGAATCGGCTGACGGTGAAACCAGCAATCTGGATGAATCAGTGCAAAGGAATCACGGATTATGACACCCCCCGATCTTGACCAACAATGCAATACATTTGCAGCCGAACTGGAAACATATCTTTCGAAAATTGTAACTCTGGGCAATTTTGAGCTTGAGGTGAGAGTATCAGTCCGGGAGCCACATCAGGTCTGGGTTAATTTTTCAGGCGAGGATGTGCCGTTGCTGCTTGGTCATAACGCAGAATTACTCAATACGCTTGAATACCTGGCCAGCCGCGTCTTTACTCGCTATCTCCGTGGTGAAATCCGCCTGCGGTTTGATGCCGGTAGTTACCGGGCCCATCGTGAACATGAACTGCGGTTGATGGCAACGGCGGCAGCGGAACGGGTCAAGCGGTTTGGTCGGCCATTTACGCTCGCGCCCATGACTTCCTTCGAACGCCGTATCATTCACACTGCCTTACTCGAAGATAAATCAGTCCGGACTGAGAGCATCGGGGATGGTGAAGAACGAAAAGTTGTGATTCACCTGGCCTGAAAAAGACCACGGCTCTCAAAGTGAAAAATTTTTGGAAGAGAAGAAAATAAAAAGTTGCGATTGAGAAAGTCGAATACTGAAGAATCCATTCCACCATCAGGAAGGCGAGATCGATACCGGTATAAGGATTGGGGGGAACGGTTCTGAGGTTACTCAGTTTGTCCTCCCCCACCTTCACCACAAA
>DAOQNB010000014.1:0-22093 GCA_035335845.1 Acidobacteriota bacterium
TTGAGGTCATTCTTCATTCTCAATTCTTCATTCTTCATTCTCAATTCTTCATTCTCAATTCTTCATTCTTCATTCTTTCCGCTGGATTGGGGTTGGGCGACCATCATCACCAACGGCGACATAAATCACATCGGCTTCAGTGACTTTGACAACCTTACCAGGTTCACGCCAGCGTTCAGACTCAACCACGACATGAACGGTCACCGACGTTCGCCCGACCCGCGAGACTTCAGCGTAAAAGCTCACCAAATCACCGACATAGACCGGTTCGACAAAAATGACCTCTTTCATCGCGACAGTTACATATTGATGAGAGGCCAGTTCACGTGCCGGTACCGCCCCGGCCAGATCGATATAACTTAAAATGACACCACCAAAGATCGTGCCAAAGGCATTGGTTTGATGGGGCATCATCATGGTTCGGATGGCAGGCGCTTTTGGCGATGGGCGGACAGCGGATGGAGTTTCATTCATAAGTATTTTATGTGTGTAAAAATTCTGTTGTGGGTTGTGCAATGCCGTTCAGGGTTCAGGGTTGGGGCAGTATGGGTCAGGGAAATACAATTTTTTCAACAAGTTAACTTTTTACGACTCCGAGAAAATGACGCGCACTTTGTCTCATTTCAGTCAACTGAAATGCAGCGGGTGATTTGACCATGGCGCGCCCTTTTGACACAATAGGAATTCCACTCCGATCTCAACCTTGCATCTCCAGCCCAGCCCTTTCACAGGAAGTGTCCCATGTTCGAGTACTTTCCCGAAAATGAACTTGAGTTTTTGCGTGAGTGTGAGCTCTATGCCAACCTTTCGGAAAGGACGCTCCAGTCTATCTTTAAACGTGGCCGACTGGTTCAGCTCTCACCTGGGCAAGAACTGTTTCAGGTCGGGGCACCAGCCGATAACTTCTATGTCGTAAAGTCAGGTATGGTGGAAATTTGCCGGTTTGGTGACAAACCAGAAGAGATCGTGACGGTTGCATTTCTGGGGCGAGGTGATTCGATTGGTGAAATTACGATGTTGACCGGCACTCCCCACGCGGTGCTCGCCCGCGCACCCGAAGGCGGTGAGGTGTTTGAAGTTCCACGCCGCAATTTCCGCACCATGCTTGAAGCCTACCCTGAGTTTGCCATTCACCTCTGCAATACCTTTGCCGAACGGCTGGAATCTTCTGTCAAAAATGAAAGTGGTACCCGGAACCGGCAGTTCCACGGGCATTTAAAATATTTTGACCTGGCCACGGTCATTCAAACAATTGTGGTGTCACGGATGACAGGCCGGCTGGTCGTGACCGATGATTTCGGCAATGCCTATGCCGAAATTTATTTCGATGCCGGGGATCCGTCCTGTGCCAAAATCGGTCATTTATCTGGCCCTGAAGCCTTTAACCAGCTTTTTCAGCCGCCTCCGGTCGAAGGCACCTTTGACTTCAAGAGTGGTGAGCGCCCGCCAGGTGAATTGCTGGGGTTGTTTGAAGGCTGCCCGCCAGGCATGAACATGCTCATGGACGCTATCCGGATGCAGGACGAACTTGATAATTTCCGCCCGCAAATTGACCTTGAATCAATTTATCAACCCCAACAAACTGAACTGATCTGGGAAGGGGAAGAACGCTATCTGGTCCTGGCCAATGACATCTGGTATCGCCTGCACGCCGAACAACCGACCGTCGTCCAGCTCTTGCAGGAAGTCCCATCCTGCCATTATGGCGTCTATTATGTGTTATCCACGATGAAACAGGCCGGGTTGATCGTCTCATCAATGGACACCGGGTTATGGCAGAAAGTGGATTCCGCCGAAGGCTGGGGTTTACTTGATGACGACGAAGTTTAATCCCGTCTACATATGGCGCGGATCGGGTTTCAATGGGGGGCAAATCACCTGGCAAGCGGTGTGTTTTCAACGACTCGCTCCGTGCGACCCACTACCGGCTTCCCTATTTCGCTATTTTGCTTCAGGGTTCTTGTGGTAGAGTCCGCAAGTGCAATCCCTTGTCTTTTCGTTTCAGCACCCATTTTTGATCGAACCAAGCATATTTTTTAGGAGGATGTTTACCCATGGCCGAAGATTCAGCCTCAACAAAACTTACCTTTTTTCTGGTCGGTGCCGGAATCGGCGCGGTCGTTGCGCTGTTGTTTGCGCCAAAATCAGGCCGTGAACTCCGCGGCGACATTGCTGATGCCAGCAAGCGTAGCGTCGAATATACCCGGGACAATGCCCGTCGGCTTGGTAGCAAGGCATCTGAGTTGTATGAAACTGGGCGTGAGAAAGCCACTCACCTCAATGAACAGGTCAAAGAACGAACTTCCGGCTTAATTGGTGCCGGACGCGAACGGGTCGAAGAACAGCGGCAGCGACTGGCAGCGGCAATTGATGCCGGCAAACGGGCGTATCAGGACAAAAAAGCCGAAGTTCAGGCCCTCGAAGCCGCCCTCGAAGAAACCGAACCAGAAGAAGTATAACCCTCTCGTTTTCATCACGTTGTGTTTGACAACTTAGCCAAGAGGAGGCATTGGAGCCAGGGCTCCTGGGCCTCCTTTTTTCTTCACGTACTCACGGTGGTTTAAGATTGAGTAAACGGGTGTCATTGATATGGAACTCTTGACATATGGAATTCTGGCGATTGCTGGCCTTCAGCTCTGCATCTTAATTGGTATGTTGGTTGCCTTGATGAAAGTGGCCACCATTATCCAGAGTTTACATGGCCAGACTGAGCCACTCATCGCCCAAACACGCACGACGGTTGAGAGTCTCAAACCATTGCTCGAAAACTTAAATGCAACGGTCATTGAAACGAAACCCCTGGTTGAGCAGGCGCGGGCTTCGGTGATGGCGGTGACTCCGGTTCTGGAACAAACCCAGCAGATCCTGGCCACCACCAATGAAACCACACTCCTGGCCAAACAGGCTGTCACCACGCTCAAAACCGAAGCTGAAGCCTGCATGGCGGCAGTCACCACAACCACACGCGAAATCACCCGGATGACTGAAGAAGAAGCCCGTGAAATCCGTGATCTGGTTCAGGATACGGCTGACAAGATTCATCTTCAGATTGAACGTTTTGACCGGGTTGCTTCGCGGACAGCATTGCGCATTGACGATACAGCCGGCCTGGTCCAGCGCGATGTGCTCAAGCCAATCAGCGAAATCACAGCCGTTCTGGCCGCAACCAAAGGCTTTCTGGAGGTTCTGTTTGCCGAAGAACGCAAACAAATTGACCAGGCCTACCAGGATGAAGAGATGTTTATCTGAGCACGTACCGAATGGTCGAACCCTCATCCAGCGAAGCGGTCAGCCTGAGTGTGTTGAGGCTGACCGCTTTCGTGTCTGTTTCTTGAAAAATTGAATTGCAGAGTGAGCAAATCTATGAACTCAATTCCTTTGTATCCTCGGCTGCGTCGCTGGATCGCGACCTTGTTCAGCGTCTGCTTGATCCTCGGTCCAGGTTTGAGCATTTGGGCAACCGAGAAAAGGCGGTCGGTCGAAACGGTTGACATCATTTTGCGTGGCGGCCAGGTGGTAACCATGGACGCTGAACGCCACATTTATGAGAACGGACTGGTTGCCATCAAGGGCGATAAAATCGTGGCGGTGGGTGATGCCAGCGATCTTGGGTCACGCTATCGGGCCAAAACGCTGATTGATACCACTGGCAAAGCTGTGATTCCGGGTCTGATCAACACCCATACCCACGTGCCGATGTCTCTTTTCCGAGGCGTGGCGGATGACTTGTTGCTCCAGGACTGGTTGCAGAATTTTATTTTCCCAGCGGAAGCCAAAAATGTGACGGCGGAATTTGTTCGTGCCGGAACCCGGCTTGGCTGTCTGGAAATGATTCTGGGCGGTACCACCTGCTTTGTGGATATGTACTACTTTGAAGACCACATTGCGGACGAAACCCAAAAGGCCGGGATGCGGGCTGTTTTGGGCGAAACGGTGATTGATTTTCCAGTGCCAGACGCCAAAACGCCGCAGGACGGCCTGAAATACGCCGAAGCCTTCATTAAGAACTACAAAGGGAACCCACTGATTACACCAGCCATTGCGCCGCACGCGCCCTATACCTGTTCACCGGATTTACTCAAAGCCGCAAAAGCATTGTCTGACCGCTATGAAGTACCGCTCGTGACCCACCTGGCCGAAGACTATAGCGAAGTTGATATCATCAAAAACCGCTATCAGGCTCGTCCGGTCGAACACGTTGAGAAAATGGGCCTGCTCGGGCCCCGCGTGATTGCCGCCCACGTGATCCAGGTCACCCCGGAAGAAATCCAACTTCTCAAAAAACATGGCGTCGGAGTGGCGCACAACCCTCAGAGCAATATGAAACTCGCCGCCGGGGTCTCACCCGTGCCAGATATGTTAAAGGCTGGCCTCGGGGTTGGGCTCGGGACAGATGGGGCTGCTTCAAACAACGATCTCAACCTGTTTGAAGAAATTGACACGGCAGCCAAACTCCACAAGGAATTTTCCCGCAACCCAACCGTTGTTTCAGCCCGCGAGGCACTGGAAATGGCAACCATTGGCGGTGCCCGGGCGATTCATCAGGACGACCGGATTGGTTCGCTCGAAGCCGGCAAACTCGCCGACCTGATTGTGGTAAATCTGGATACCCCACACCAGTGGCCGGTGTATAATCTCTATTCGACGCTGGTTTATGCCACCAAGGCGTCTGACGTCGAAACCTCGATCATCAATGGAAAACTCGTGATGCGCGACCGCAAAGTGCTCACACTCAATTCCGTTGCCATTCGCAAAGAAGCCCTGCTCTATCGTACGCGCATTCTGGAAAGCCTGAAGAAATAGGGCGAAAGAAAGCAGAATGAAGAATTGAGAATGAAGAATGAAGAAACTATTTGGTATAGCCTTTCAGATAAATATTTCCTGACCTTTTAGTGTGGGAAGTCTCAGAAATTATTGAAGACTTTGGATTTAGTTTCTGTGTGTTCCGTGTATTCCGAAGCATCCATCACCAACCCATTTTCTTCATTCTTCATTCTTCATTCTTCAGAAGGAGGTTCCCCAATGGATCGTGAAATCAAAGAACTTGAAAAAGCGCTCGAACAGATTTGGGACATTGCGCTGAAGTTTGGACTTGATCCATTTCCAGTACATTTTGAGATTGTGCCGGCCACGGTGATGTATGAAATCGGGTCCTATGCCCTGCCTGGTCGGTACTCGCACTGGACGTTTGGGAAAGCCTATCATCGGATGAAAATGATGTATGACCTTGGTCTGTCACGTATTTACGAGGTTGTCATCAATACAAATCCTTCCTACGGATTTTTACTCGAAACCAACTCTTTAACCCAAAACAAACTCGTCATTGCCCATGTGCTCGGTCACGTTGATTTCTTTAAAAACAACGCCTATTTCTCACGCACCAACCGCCGGATGGTTGACGAAGTTGGCGTTCATTCGTCACGCATCAACGAGTATGAATTCACCTATGGCCGCAAGGCCGTCGAAGAGTTTCTGGATGCGGTTTTGTCAATTGAAGAGCACGTTGACCCTGATTTCCTGATCAAAAAAGCCCGGAACCAAACTCCGGCTGAACGCCAGAAGAAAAGCTCCCGTCAGGGCAAATATGACGATATGTTCACCGATCAGGAACTGGACCGAAAAACCGAAGCTCCCAAAATTTATGTTCCTGGTGAGCCGGTGCTGCCTGAAAAAGATCTGGTCTGGTTCATTGCCCAATATTCGCCCATTCTTGAACCCTGGCAACGCGACATCATGAGTATGGTTCACGAGGAAATGCTCTACTTCGTGCCACAGATACAAACTAAAACATTAAATGAAGGTTGGGCCAGCCTTTGGCATGCACGGATAATGCGTGAACTTGGTCTGGAAGGTGATGAATATATTGAGTTTGCTGAACTTCACGCCGGTGTGGTTTCCCCGCATAAAGGACAGCTCAATCCCTATTATTTGGGCTACAAAATCCTGGAAGACATCGAACGCCGCTGGGACAATCCGACGGCTGAAGAACGCGAAAAATATGGACGCAAAGGCGGTGAAGGGCGACACAAACTCTTTGAAGTTCGCGAAATGGAAAACGACACGTCGCTGTTGCGCAATTATTTGACCGAACAATTAGTCGAGGAACTGGATTTGTATGTTTATGAACTGGTGGATGACGAAGAGTGGACCATTACCGAGAAGCGTTGGGAACGGGTCCGCGATCAGCTTGTTGCCAGTCGAACCAACTTTGGGTTTCCCTACATTGAAGTCACCGACGCCGACTATAACCGCAACCGCGAACTCTATTTGACCCATCGTTTTGAAGGCACTGAGCTGGATTTAAAATATGGCCGCAAGGTGCTCGAATATGTCCAAAAGCTGTGGGGCCGCACCGTGCATCTTGAAACCATGGTGGACAATGAAAGTCTCGTGTTGCACTATGACGGGAAAGAACATGATGAAGATTGATTTTCGTCAGTGTGAAAGGTGCAGAGCACGTTGTACCCGGTGACTGGTACTGAGTGCTTAGTACTTAGGAAACAATATTTTACAAGCGCCAGTCACCAAACCAGTTCTCAGGTTTCCAAACACTGACACCCAACTACCCAACCACAGTTGTACACATTGCACTTAGTTTTAGAACAGGGAGGCACTCTTGTGAAAAGAGGTGAATATCAAACGTTGCGCATGCTTGCCTGCGAGGGCAAGATCACCGAGGATATGATCATGGTGGCCGAGGATGAACGACTGGAGCCAGAGTTCATTCGCCAGGGTCTGGCCAACGGCACGATTGTCATTCCAAAAAACATCAACCATGACTTCCGGCCCATCGGCATTGGAAAGGGCTTGCGAACCAAAGTCAACGCCAATATCGGTGCCTCTGGTTATCATCAGTTTGTTGAAGAAGAAATCGAAAAACTGCACGTCTCGGTACACTATGGTGCCGATAGCGTGATGGACCTTTCAACTGGAACAGACCTGGACTTGATCCGCGAAACCTTGATTTCGCGCAGCCCCTTGATGTTGGGAACGGTTCCGATTTACCAGGTGGCCTCGGAAGGTTCAATCCTCAAGATGGATCCCGAAGAATTATTTGCCGTCATTGAAAAACAGGCCCAGCAGGGCGTGGATTACATGACGGTTCACTGCGGAGTCACCAAGGAAACAGTCAAAAAATTGCGCGGCCACCAGCGCATCGAAGGCATTGTCAGCCGTGGTGGCTCGCTGCTGGCGGCATATATCGAAGCTACCGGCAAAGAAAATCCACTGTATGAACAATTTGACCGGCTGTGCGACATTTTTGCCCGCTATGACGTGACATTCTCGCTCGGTGACGGGCTGCGTCCTGGTGCCACGGGTGATGCGTCTGACCGGGGACAACTGGCCGAACTGCTGGTCTTGGGTGAATTAACCGCCCGTGCGCGGGCCAAAGGCTGTCAGGTGATGGTCGAAGGCCCTGGACACGTGCCGCTTGATCAGGTTCAGGCCAATGTCCAGTTGCAAAAGAAGGTATGCGAAGGCGCGCCGTTCTATGTCCTTGGGCCGCTGACCTGTGACGTGGCACCTGGCTATGACCACATTACCGGGGCGATTGGTGGGGCGATTGCCGCTGCGGCTGGAACCGATATGCTGTGCTATGTGACACCCGCTGAACACCTGCGCCTGCCAGATCATCAAGATGTCATCGAAGGCATCATTGCCACCCGTATTGCGGCCCATTCCGGCGACCTGGTCAAGGGCGTCAAAGGTGCCAAAGAATGGAATGACCAGATGTCACTCTATCGCAAGCGGCTGGATTGGGAAGGCATGTACCGGCTGGCAATGGATCCAGAAAAGGCTCGTCGCTACAAGGAAGAATCCGAAGCGGCTGGCTCGAAGGTCTGTTCAATGTGCGGCAGCCTGTGTTCGATCAACATTGACAACGCCGCGATTAAAAAATTCTCAGGCAGCGTACCTGATACATCTGAGAAATTCCTCACGAAAAAACCAGAGGTTCCTGAGGCAGTCGTGGCTGAAGCGGTGGCTGGCGACTAAGTATCATCAGGCCAAGCCGGGTTTTCTCAACTCAATCCAAACAAAAGCCCCCGTTCCAACGGGGGCTTTTTTGTCAAATCGAAAGGAATTCCGCAATGAAAGTGACCATCAAAGAACGAACAACCGGCACCGTACTGGCTTCGACCGATGATCCATCAAAAGTCGAATCATTTGAAGGCAACTGGTACTTTGACCCGTCGGTGGTCAATCAGGTGGAGTTGCAGGTAACCGATGACCTCTACACTTGCCCATACAAAGGCACCTGTAACTGGGTCAGTTTTTCAGGGCAAGGCAAAACAGCAATGCGGATTGCCTGGGTGTATCCCAACCCAAAACCAGGTTTTGAAAATATCAAAGGTCGGTTTGCGTTTTATGGTGGCAATCGCTCAAGTACGATTGAAGAGGTGCTCTGACAGGCGCATACAGGGTGCGTCCCTCAAGCAGCTCTCTTGTCTAAATTGATTATTAAACCATTGAAATAAAAGTATTTCACAGCCTGGTGATGAGTCAATCTTGATTCCAACCTGGATTCCTATCAACAACCACCGATGCCGCACAGACAATTCAACACATGAAGGAGACTCAGTTCAGGATGGAAAATTATGTTGAAGTGGCGGCGGAACTTGAACGCCGGGTTGTGCGATGGATGGCACGGTATGGCATTGTGCTCTTGCGGGTTAGCCTGGGAATCGTTTTTTTCTGGTTTGGGATCTTGAAATTTTTCCCGAATATGAGCCCCGCACAGGATTTAGCACTGCGGACAATTCATGTTTTGACCCTTGGGATGCTTCCTGGATGGCTGACCTTGTGGGTGCTGGCGAGTTGGGAGTGTACCATTGGTGTAGGGTTGGTGTGTGGGCGGTTTTTACGGGCAACCCTTCTACTGCTGTTTTTGCAAATGGGCGGCACCATGACGCCCATGGTGTTGTTTCCTCAGGAAGTGTTTATTTCCATTCCATTTGTTCCGACCCTGGAAGGTCAATACATCATCAAAAACCTGGTTCTTGTGAGTGCCGGAATTGTGATTGGCGCAACTATTCGTGGGGGAAGAATTATTTCAGATCCACAAATTGCTCAACAAGATACACAAAGTTTACGGGCGCTGATGACCGATGGAAACATTAATACCTTGTGAGGTAATCAGTTAGTGCCTCTTTCCAGTCCCGCAATGGTTTGAGTCCCAGTTGGGTGCTGGTTGAGCAGCCAAGGGCGGAGTTCATTGGACGTGGGGCCGGGCGGTTTAACTCAGCTTCATTGACCGGAAGTATTGTGGCCTGGACTTCAGCGCCCACAACCTCGGCGCCAAACAGGGCCAGTTCATACCAGCTACAAGGAGTACCGCTGTTGGTTACGTGAAACAACCCGGTATGCTGGCCTTCGATCAACTCGCGAAGACGACAAGCCACATCAACCGCATATCCGGTCAGGATGCGGTTATCCGCCACTGACCGGAGTGTTCCGGGCTTGCGCAGAAGTGTTCCAAGCTGACTGGCAAAGTTGCGGCCTCCCGTGCCATATAACCCCGCGACCCGCACAATACAGGCCGATGGAAGTTCCTGCTGAACCAGGACTTCGCCTTGAAGCTTTGATTGACCATAGACTGAAATCGGGTTTGGCGTGTCTTCCGGTTCATACAAACCATGCTTGCTTCCATCAAACACATAATCAGTGCTGATATGAACCAGTTGGGCTGCGTACTGGTGGCAAGCCATCGCCAGCAGTTGTGGCGCGATGGCATTACATTGAAACGCACGCTCCGATTCGGTTTCACAGGCATCAACTGCCGTCATGGCGGCACAATTCACGACAACTTCAGGATGAATCTGATCAAAAACCTGGGCGATTGACTCAGTTTTTGTTATGTCCAGATCGCTGTGCCGATATCCTGTAACTCTATGAGAAGATTTGAGTTCAGTTGTAAGGTGCTGTCCAAGTAACCCGCCAGCACCGGTAATGAGAATATTCATACGAATGAAGAATGAAGAATTAAGAATTAAGAATGAAGAGTGAAGAAACCATCTGGTGGTTACTGATTAGAAATTAATGCTTTCGACGCAGCAGTCACCCCGCGCCAGGTACCAGGCACTTTCTCAATTCTTCATTCTTCATTCATCTGAATGGTATCGAGTGCTTCTGACATGGCTTCAAGTCGTGCCTGACGAGCCAGTTGCCGGAGTCGGGGCAAGATTAAATCGAATGAAAAACCACGGCGGACCAGCATATTGGTCAGGCGGTTGATTTCTTGGGGCGAAGCTGGCAGGCCATTGGAGCGAATAAACTTTTGCAGGAGTTCCTCCAGGACATCTGATTCAGGAATCTCGGCATACACCTCCTCCACCGCTTCGCGGACTGTGGCCGATTCCACTTTCTGCTGGGTTAATTCCTGAGTCAGTCGGCGTTTACCCACCAGCCGACGAGATACCTGCCCGTGGGCAAACTGTTCGGCAAACCGCTGATCGTCAAGGTAGCCATATTCCTTCAGGCGGTCAATAACCTGGGCAACTGTTTCTTCTCGCTCCTGATCATCAATATTTAATTTTTTGAGCTTGCGGTTCAGATGTTGAGTGGTATCAGCAATGCTCCGCGCCCGAATGGCAAGGTATTTGATACCAGCAGCCAGCATGGTTTGAAAGAGACGGTCATCCATATTAAGGCTTGGGGCTTAGGGTTTGGAGCTGACTCTCAATTCCTCGCTTACCCTCTGCCCCTAATCTAAAAGCGGCTAATGCGTTCGGTTGGCTGTGAGCTTCCGCTGCCACCGCTGCGGGTGGTGAGTTTACTCTCCATTTCTTCGCGTGCCTGATCGGTCGTTGATTGAATACCTTTGGTGCGCAAAATGAACTCATCGCGGTTAGAGGCCCCATTGAGTGCCTGATCATAGGAGATCAATCCGCGTTGGAGCAGATCATAGAGTGACTGGTCAAATGTCTGCATGCCGTATTGCGATGTCCCCTGAGCAATTGCATCACGGATCAATGATGTTTTTTCCTGATTCACAATACAATCTTTGATATAGGAAGTATTGATGAGGATTTCGCAAGCCGGCACCCGGCTTGTATTATCATGGGCACGTACCAATCGCTGGGAAACAACTGATCGTAATACACTTGCTAGTTGAATACGGATTGCTTTTTGCTGGTGCGGAGGGAAAATTGAAACAATTCGGTTAATCGTTTCAGTGGCATCCAGGGTGTGAAGCGTTGAAAGTACCAGATGCCCGGTTTCGGCGGCAGTGAGGGCCGTTTCAATCGTTTCAAAATCACGCATTTCACCAACCAGAACGACATCCGGGTCCTGGCGAAGCGCGCCGCGCAGGGCTTCCTGAAAGCTGCGGGTATCAACATCAACTTCGCGCTGATTCACAAAGGATTTCTTATCGCGGTGAAGAAATTCAATCGGGTCTTCAATCGTGATGATGTGATCGGTACGGGTCCGATTGATATGATCAATCAGGGCGGCGAGGGTGGTGGATTTCCCGGATCCGGTCGTGCCGGTAACCAGAATTAAACCACGGCGTTCTTCAGCAATTTTCTCAATCACCTTTGGGAGTTGCAATTCGTCCACGGTCCGAACACTGGTTGGAATGACACGCAAGACCATGCCGACGGCGCCACGTTGCTGGAAAATATTGCACCGGAACCGCCCCAACCCCGATACGCCATACGCGATATCAACTTCACAGGCATCTTTAAACCGTTGTTTTTGACGGTTGTTCATAATACTGAACGCCATGGCGAGCGTGTCTTCTTGAGACAGCCGTGGAGCGTCAATGATTGGGACCAATTCACCATTGATGCGTGTAAAGGGATGGCTTCCCGCTTTGATATGGAGGTCGGACGCTCCTTTGCTGCAGGCAATAGCCAGGAGCGTATCAATATTGAGTGGTGTTGACATATAAGACGCCTCCCGCGTGCGACAGGTCAGACAGGCAAAACTGCTTGAGGTGCAAGGTGTTGAGGTGAGAGTGAATCTAGCACAGGGCAGGGGCAATCTGTCAATTTTTGAACTAGATCAACACTGACAACCATCTGAAAAGATATGTTTCTCATCCAGTGGCTGACCAATATGCTTTCTGGTGGGATCAAAACACAAACCGAACGACTTAAAAATGGTCATCACCATCAGAAAAGATACAGAAGTATCTGGATGTTAGAATTAATTTCCAGCCCAAAATCGACTTCGGTTTCAGTTGTATGTATCTGTTGGAAAAAGAACCCGAGATTTTGTGTTTTTCTGCTTTATTTTGAGTGCTTAACCTTTTGTTTTTATTCGATATAGAAGCAAAGCTCCAGGGATGATCTGGTCAATCATCAGTGTTTTCTTGCAAAAGAATCATCCCCTGTTGCATGATGTCAGGCCTATTGTCTTCCCAGCCAAAGCATCCTTAAAGATCAATCATTTAGCAACACTCTGACTATTTGTTCATTCTGCTCTTCTTTCGCTGCAGTTCATCCAGGGTAGTTCAGACTCAACGGAGATCCCCCCATGACGAGCGCTGATGCGACGCTGCTCCTTGTGGATGATGATGATCGGGCACGGTTTACCATCCGGCAATATTTTTCCCGGATGAATTTTGTCCTGATCGAAGCTGAAAACGGTCGTGAAGCAATTCACCTGACGTTGGCACATCATCCTGATCTGATCATTATGGACGTCATGATGCCTGTCATGGACGGGTTTGATGCCTGCCGCGAATTGCGTCAGCTTGGGATTGAAACTCCAATTTTATTTCTTTCAACCCGGACAGAAATCGAAGACCGACTCAAAGGGTTAGAGCATGGCGCCGACGATTATCTTGCCAAACCATTTAGTTTACGTGAGTTAGAACTTCGAGTCCGGGTAATTTTACGGCGACGAACCAGCCCGGCTCAAACTGAGAGCGAGATTTTGGTTCGGGGTGATCTCCGCATTGATCTGGCACGACACGTGGTCAGCCGAAAAGGGAAAGAACTCGACTTGACACCGACTGAATTTAAAATCCTGCATGTGTTGGCGGCCCGTCCTGGGCGGGTTTTTTCGCGAGATCGCCTGTTAGATGAGGTTTGGGGCAATGAATATGATGGCTTTCAGCGCAACATTGACCCACATATTAACCGGCTTCGTGCCAAGTTAGAACCACCTGACGCCAAGCCAATGTACATTCTGACAGTTTGGGGAGAAGGGTATAAATTCAATGAAGCCCTGCTCCAGGCCCTGGTTGAAGGGTCCAGCGAGAAGAAAGGCTGACGCCGATGACAATACCATCAATTGAGGGGCTGGAAAGGGTTCAACCGATGGCACTTCCGCCACTCTATGCCATTACAGATCAACCTCTGACCGGGCTATCACACCTCGAACTGGTCAAACACCTGATCGCAGGTGGAGCCACGCTGATCCAGTTGCGCGATAAAGTCACGGATGGTCGAACATTCTATGAGTTGGCCCACCAGGTCATGGAGTATGCCCGCCCCCACGGAGTCAAAATCATTATCAATGATCGGGTGGATATTGCACTGGCCGTCAATGCGGATGGGGTTCATGTTGGTCAGGACGATTTGCCTCCAGCCGCAGCCCGCCAGTTGTTAGGGCCATCAAAACTGATTGGCTACTCAACCCATTCGCTGGATCAGGCCCTGGAAGCTGATCAATTTCCGATTGACTATATTGCGGTCGGACCTGTTTTTCAGACCCAAACCAAAGAAAATCCTTCCCCGGTTGTCGGGCTGGAGCTGGTTCGCCGGGTGGCGACCCAGGTTTCCAAACCGGTCGTGGCGATTGGCGGTATCCCACCAGAGCGGATTTCTGAGGTCCTTCAGGCGGGGGCAACCAGCGTCGCCCTGATTTCAGGTCTCCTGCTGCCTGTTGATTCGCTGGCGGGTCGTACCCGGTCCCTTCTTTCAGCACTCTGTCACCAGGGTAAAATATAGAAAAAACACCACTTAATTCTTGTTTTGACAGACTTGCTGGTAAGCCCTACAATTTATTTTTCCCACAACGTCGTAAGCACCAATCTCGGGATGCTGGCTTCCCAATCCTTCCAGGCCGCCGTGTCACTTGTCTGTGATTCGGTTTTATCGTGCGGGCGACAATCATTAAGGAGGTATCAGGCATATGCAACAATTCGCTTTGTGGCCCTTCTCCACCCGGCCTGCAGGTAACTTTAGGGGAAGACTCAAACAGGGACTACTGTGGGGCTTGCTGTGTATTTTCTTGTTTGGGCAAACCCCAATTGTTTGGGCAACATCATCTGGCTTGCCAGCCAGGGCAGAAAACAACGAGATTAATCCTGAGAAAATGCTCAAGGCGGCGCGCAAGCTGGTGCGCCAGGGCGACTGGCAAACCGCAGAGACCAATCTTCGGCAGATTTTAACGGCTGACCCGAAGTACTACCCCGCCCGGTTAGAACTGGCCTATCTCTATGTCAAACAACGCCGCTTGAGCGAAGCCTATGATGAAATTTCATTCACCACGACATCCGAGCCACCGCTGGCCAGAGCCCATTCGATTAAAGGGATTGCTCTTTTGCGCTCAGGCTATTTCGGGCTGGCGTATGATGAATTGAAACTGGCATTGGGTATTGACCAGCAGGACGATCTGGCACTGGCAGCTATTGCTGAAGTTGCCTATTATGAAAATCAACTGGAGCAGGCGGAACGGTTGATTAATAACGCTTTATCACGTAATCACAATGAGCCTGATTACTACCTGTTACAAGCACGGATTGCCTCACGGATGGAGCGGTTTCGCGTGGCCGCCGATGCGCTCAAAGATTTTCTTCGAGTGACGCCGAAAACTGACATTGAGCGCCGTGATCGAATTGAAGGCGTCATTCGGTTTTATTCATACCTGGGTGATTCTCACACCAATGTGGTTGAAGACCCTCGAAGCGCCACTATCCCGCTGACAATTCGCAATCGCCGGCCTCATGTCAAAGTCAAAATCAATGGCAAAGGGCCGTTAAATTTTGTGATTGACACTGGTGCCGGCATTTCAGTGGTTTCACTGACCACGGCTGAAAAATTAGGAATTAAGCCGGTGGCTCAAGGTGGTCAAGCCCGAGCGGTTGGTGGGCAGGGAGCATTTCCAATTGTCTATGGTTTTTTGAAAAGCCTTGAAATTGGCGATATTAAAATCACGTCAGTGCCGGTGTATTTACGGGAAGTCCAGGGCGCCCGAACCAGTGCTCCGAATGAGGGAACTGATGGCTTTTTGGGGCTATCGGTCTTGAATGAATTTCTGGTGACGCTTGATTATCAATCAAAAGAGTTGAAGATGGAGCCGAATGCCAGAACCGGACAACCGATTGTGACCCAGGCAATTGACCCCCAATCAAGCGCCGTTCCATTCCGGTTTACTGAAAGCGGTCTGATTAGCATTGAAACCACACTCGATGGTGCAGAGAAAATGCATTTTATTTTTGACTCTGGCGCCAGTATCAGTGTGATTTCTGACCGCGCCGTCAAACGACTTCATTGGGAAGACAAAATCCTGGACGCGGAAAAAATTCATATTGTGGGGGCAGCCGGGGTAACCCAAAACGTGGAAATGCTTCAGGCAAAGACGGTTCAGGTCGCTGATTTGGTGAAACAGGATGTTCGACTTCCAGTGCTCGATTTGGTGCGGTTAAATGAGTCAGCCGGGTTTGAGCAACATGGGATTTTAGGCGGAGATTTCCTGTATCATTGTCGGGTACAAATCAATTTTGCCACCCAGAACCTGATTTTTACGCCTTTTAATGATGCCGTGCGGCGTGTCAATCTGCAGACAACCAAAGAACTGGATAAGCATGAAACTGAGCCTGTACCTTGAAACTTCGGTAATTGGGGCCTACCTGGATAATGATGACCCGTTTCGCCGGGATTTAACCATCCGCTGGTGGGAACACGAAATGCATACCTTTCGCCCCCTGACATCACTTCTGGTACAGCGTGAGTTAGAACGGCTTCCTGAGCCGTACCGTGCCTCATATTTAAATTTGATTCGAGAGATCCCGCAGGTTGAAATTTCCGATGAAGCCGCCATTCTGGCTGACGGATATTTAAGCCGTGGGATCTTTCAGCGTAAATATATGGCCGATGCCCTTCACGTGGCGCTGGCCTCCATTCATAAAATTGACTTTCTGGTGACCTGGAATTTTGGGCATATCGCTAATGTTCAGCGGCAAACCAGAGTACGTCTCTTTAACACATCAAGTGGTTTTTTCTCACCGATGATCGTAACCCCGGAATTTCTGGTGTCGAGTAACGTGTGAGGAGGCTTGAGGACTCCGGGATATGTATCGTAAACCACGCTTTTTACAGGAATTACACGCGATCCGTGAAGAGATGGCACGTGAATGTGACTATGATGTGGATTTGCTGGCTGAAATGGTTCGCTCTGGCCATCGCCCACCACACGGTCCTCAGCAAATTATTCGCGGACGCCGGGTTTTTTCACCTCCCCAGGAAGACCAGGTAAAACGTCAATCTCCTGTAAACGAAACGGATTTCCAATGACACGATTCACTGCGCTCTTGATGATTTCAGCGTTCCTGGGTACTGGAACCTGGGTTGGTCTTCACACGCCCGTTTGGGCCAGGCCCAAAAGCTTGATGGCTCAAAAGGAAAAAACCTCTCGCCTCGCCAAAAAAACACCGCCTCCGCCACAGAAAAACAATCCACAACCAGCGTCGGCTGGCAAAAGCGGTATCCCTGTACCATCAGTTCTCCCAGTAAATATCGCTGATGTTGTAGCCCAGGTGGATCAATCAGTGATGAACATTCAAGCCACGGCTGAGGACGGCAGTATTTCGATTGGTAGCGGCTTTTGTTTGGATTCGAAAGGGCTCATTGTCACCAACTTTCACGTCATCCGGGGATCGCTCAAGCTTGATGGCCCAATCACGGTGGTTACCCCAGATGCCCGCACATTGACGGCCAGCCTGCGCGGATATGATGAAGCCACGGATCTGGCCCTGCTTGAAGTTGATTTTGGGGAAAAACCGATTCCAGCCCTGCCGTTTGGTGACAGCGATACCCTCCGGGTTGGGGACTGGGTCATTGCCATTGGCAGCCCTTTTGAGCTGGACCATACCGTAACGCTTGGCATCATCAGCGGGAAAGGCCGAACCGGGCTGGATGGTGAGTATGACGACTTTTTGCAGACAGATGCGGCAATCAATTTTGGCAATTCCGGTGGCCCGCTGGTGAATTTGAAAGGTGAAGTCGTTGGGATCAATACGCTGGTGCTGGTTCGCGCTCAGGGTCTTGGATTTGCGATTCCCATCAATATTTTACGGGAAATCACACCCCAACTTCGTGAAAATGGATTTGTCCGCCGTAGTTCGCTCGGGGTGGAAACCCGTGATATTTCAGCCATTGTCCGCCGTACGCTCGGGCTTGGAACCCAGACTCGTGGTGTATTGGTAACCAAGGTCGAGCGCGGGCTGCCCGGCGATGATGCTGGAATTCGTCGTGAAGATATTATTTTGGCAATTGATAGCACGCCGGTGGTTTCAAGTGGACAATTCAACCGCCTGATTGCCCGCAAAAACCCCGGTACCAAAGTCAATATTCGAATTTGGCGAAATGAGCAGGAATACACGGTTTCGGCGGCTGTAGTTGAAAAGAAATAGCCAGACAATGTCAGAAAACTCTGAACAAAAAAAAGCTGTGCCTACAGTCGAGGCACAGCTTTTGACATGAAGAGGAAGGGAAAGGAATCGCGTTACAAGGAGAAAGTCACAGACCAGATACAATCAATGGCTCATCGCAGAACCCGTCAGGTGCCGTGTGTCATTATAACTGGGCAAGGAGCGCCAGGCTGGCATCATCAAGGCCCTCGATGGCTTCGACACCAACCCGCTTGAGCAGCAACTCTCGCAGGCGCATCCGGGCCTTGTGCAACTGAGACTTGGAGGTGCCAGCGCTCACACCTAAAATCTGTCCGATTTCTTCGTGTTCATACCCTTGCATATCGTGCATGATGAACACAATTCGGTAACCACGGGGCAATTGCTCAATCGCTCTGAGCAATGCAATTCGATCAATAATCGGCATCATTGACGGTCGTTTGGTTGACGGTTGCACGACCTCGGGCAGTTCACCATCTTCGGTCACGGTTTCAGACCGATAGGATTTCTTGCGGAAGTGCATCAACACTTGATTGACCGTAATGCGGTGTAACCAGGTGGTGAAGGCTGATTCGCCACGGAAGCTGCTCAATTTACGCTGAAGCTGGATAAATACGTCGTGGGCCAGATCTTCAGCATCAGCCGCATTTGAAGTCATCCGCAAACAGAGGCTGTACACCCGGCGATAGTGTTTGTGATAAATCTCTTCGAGCGTGCCGGTGAGCGATTCCTGGTTCACGACGGGTTCTTCGATCAGATCCGCCACCAGATCAAACCCTTCCGGCGCCGTTTCCAGTTCAATTGCTTCCGCTTCGGATTCAAGTTCAACTGATTCAGGCTCAGCGTTCATTTCGACTGGTTCAATCATCATTTGTGAAAAAGCGGTTGGATTAACAGTGTATTCAATCGTGTTCAATAGAGCCTGTTTCATATTGTTTTCCTCCGATGTGAAATAAAAGCCATCAAAATAAGTGTGTGTTTTCATCAGCCAGTGTCTTTACCTAGTGCAAACCTGGTGCACAAACTCCAAAAAACTGATGAAATCAGGAAAAAATTTTGTAAGGATTGAGTCGTATACTGGCTAAATGGCTGATTCCTCAGTGGATTACAGAAAAAAGAAAAAGTTAGTAAATACTTACATCCCGTCACCACAAGCAACCTGAACTGACCAGGTTGCCTCAGTGAGGCCAAAAGCACACCGTGTTTGGTGTACTGGCTTTCGTCCGATTACACGATATGGGATAGCACCTGTCTGCATTCATACGCAGACAGGTGCGGCTCAAATTGTACAGATTGGAGTTGGAGAGGAACTGAGGAGAGATGGGGGTACTGCGGGAAATGAGAGGATTTATTTGCCTGGCTGCAATCGGGCGCCACCGATTTCTTTCACCTGGACGCCAGTCTGATCGGCAAAATAGGAAAAACGACCTGTCAGCGGATAGTTCATCGGCTCAGCATAAATAACAAAGGATGTCCGGTCCGCCGACAGCACGACTTCATAGCGATAACCAAACATTTGGGTTGCCTTCACATTGTCCTTCAGGATGCCTTCTTGAACCAGTTCAGGAATCGAAGCACAAAACCCGTTGTTTGACCTGGCATAGACCATTTCAACATTGACCAGTGTCGTCAGCAAATTATAAATACTGCCTTCATTGGACTGCATTTGCTGAAACGCCCCGTTCAGTTCATAAAAGAAATACTGATCTTTGAAACTATTGACGAGTGCCTGGGTTTCGGCATCCCCAATTTTCCATTGACCATTGACCAGAATCAGATTGACTGGAAGCACATTGGACGATTGGTTCGCCGTTTGACCCTCAGTTTTGATAATCCCGGTTTTTGACTCAGCGTTGGGTGAGGCAGCGGTTACTGTTGGTTTGATACTGGCATTTTTGTCGCGTTCTTCCAGAATGTTCTGACCTGGAGGAGCCGCCTTGTCGGAGGTTTCTGTTTTCAGCACGCCCATCGGGTTGTTTTTATCATTTACAACTGTTACCACCTCTTTTGATTCGGTTCCCGATTCAGGAGAGGTCAAATAGACGGTGGCTAGGCTGCCAGTGATTTGTTCGCCATTGAGTTGAACATTTTCTGGAATGGCTTCGGTCATGGCCTGGAAAACGGCTTCCAACAGTTTAAATTGAGCTGGTGACAGAGTTTCAACCGCTGGGGCATAGACACTGTATTGAAAGGCTTCAACATATTTTCTTTGTCTGAGCAACTCATAAAACCGGCGTACGGTTTCTTTGGGTGAAAGAGGGGTTGCGGTCTGGGCTGATACAGGTCCGGGCCGAAACAGTGGGGAAAAGAAAAGACTGCATATCAAAATCAAAACCGTACACCCGGTACGGAATTGCCAAACCCGCCTTGATAGAACCTGGTGGTTTATGTTCATAGCCAACCTCTTTCAACGAGTAAAGATTTGGGATTGGAGGGATTGAAAGAAGCGACCTCTCTCAGCCCCCTTTCCCTACAGATACAGTGTCGTAGTCTCTGTGCCGCTCAGGGTTTGAGCCGATACAGCATGCGTGGAAACGGAATTGTCTCACGGACATGTTCAATGCCACACAACCAGGTGACACAGCGCTCGATCCCCATTCCAAAGCCAGCGTGCGGGACAGAACCATACTTGCGCAAATCGAGATACCAATCAAATGCCTCCTGGGGGAGTTCGTGCTCAGCGATGCGTTCGCACAGACGTTCAAGTGACTGCATGCGCTGACCGCCACCAATAATTTCGCCATAGCCTTCTGGCGCCAGAACATCAACGGATAAAGACAGCTCTGACCGTTCTGGATCTTCCTCCATATAAAAGGCTTTGATCTTGGCTGGATACCGATGGACAAACACCGGGCAATCAAAATGTCCAGAGATATAGGTTTCATCCGGTGCCCCAAAATCCCCACCCCATTCAAACCGGGTCGGAAGCTTGCCTTCGTCAAACCCCTGATGCAGCATTTTGACGGCGTCATCATAATGGAGTCGAGGAAATGGTCGCGTGATGGTTTCCAGTTTTGAAATATCACGCTCCAGCGCTTCCAGTTCTGGGCGGCGATTGGCCAGCACCCGTCCCACCACAAAGCACAGGAATTCTTCGGCCAAATCCATGATGTCATTCAAGTCAGCATAGGCAACCTCGGGTTCAACCATCCAAAACTCGGTCAAGTGACGGCGGGTCTTGGATTTTTCAGCCCGGAAGGTTGGGCCAAAGCAATAGGTTTTGCCAAAGGCGGCAGCCGTTGCTTCGTTGTAAAGCTGGCCAGACTGAGTCAGATAGGCTTTGTTATCATCAAAATAGTCAACTTCAAAAAGAGTTGTGGTGCCTTCGCAGGCAGCCGGGGTCAGGATTGGGGTATCAGCCAGAATAAACCCATTTGAATCAAAAAAATCGCGCACGGCTTTCACAATTTCGTGGCGCACGCGCAAAATGGCGTGTTGACGACGTGATCGAAGCCACAAGTGGCGGTGGTCCATCAGGAACTCAACGCCATGTTCTTTTGGCGTAATCGGATAATTTTCGGTAAGCTGGACCAGTTCAATGTTTTGGACGTCCAGTTCATACACGCCAGGTCGTTTGGGATGTTCTCGCGGTACTCCAGTCACGATAATTGAAGATTCCTGGGTCAGTTTTTCAGCGGTTTCCCACACGGTTTCAGTCACTGCTTTTTTGAACACAATTGTCTGAATGAGACCGGTGCCATCGCGAACTTCCAAAAATTGCAGCTTTCCACTGGAGCGTGAGTTGTAAAGCCAGCCGCGAAGGGTGACTTCTTGCCCCAGATGTTGAGCGATGTCAGCAATATAAGTTTGTTTCATGAGCTTTGATTTCCAGTTGAAGTGCGGAATTTCGTTGAGGGCAATAAAAAATGGTCACGCATGCCCTCGTTTTCAGGGAGTCGAGAAATAACATGTCTGAAGAACTTGAGCAAATAGAAAATGAAGCCCACCCGATTGTCTCACAAGTGGCTAGTCATCACCTGCGTGCCGCCCTGAAATCGCTTCGTCTGACGGCGGTGGCGGATGAGCATCTGGCGCGAACCCCCGAGAACGTGGCTGAATTCTGGATGGAATTTTTTGCCCCATATCTTTCGCACGCCGCACCACCCGTCATTCCCACGTTTCCAGCTCAGGAAATGGCCGGCCAATGCGTCTTGATCAAAGATCTCGCCTATCATTCGATGTGTGCCCATCACCTGACTCCGTTTTTTGGTGAAGCACACATTGCCTATGTTCCTCACGAACTGGGAATTGGGATCGGGTCACCAGCTAAATTGCTTGAGTTCTATGCCCGTCGGCCTCAACTGCAAGAACGGCTTGCTGTCCAACTGGCAGATGGGCTGATCGAGGCTTGCCAGCCACGTGGCGTGATGGTCTTCCTGACGGCACGCCAGATGTGCATGGAAATGCGAGGCACCAAAACCAAAGGGGTGGTGGAATGTTTTGTGGCCCGAGGTTGCTTTGAAGAAGATTCCTGGCGACAGTTGTTTTTTGCCCGGCTCAAATGAATGA
>DAOQNB010000015.1:0-3978 GCA_035335845.1 Acidobacteriota bacterium
AGCTTGATTCGCCGTCGCTGGTCCCCTTCAGGAACCAGTCGGTAATTCCGAACCACCACCACAAAAATCCCAGAGAGGACCAGTAGATACAATATCAACGTCAATGTTGTTTGAAGCTGAAACAGTAGCGGGTAAGAGGTAAAAATGGCGACCGCATCCGAGGTTGGAAACAACGTCACTATATCCAACCCACGATATGCAATAGCAAGCACAATACTCAGCGAATACAATACATACTTGATGCTTTCCCAAAACTTTGACTTCGGCGCCCCTTGAGGAAAGCTGTAGTAAAAATGAAAGGCAATCACAAAATTGACCGGGTAGACACTTGCCGTCAGGTAGTAGATTCCGAGTTCCAATGGTTGGAAAAAGATACTCAAGGGTTCGAGAACTCGAAAATATGGAATCGCGGCCATTGTCAGTGATGCCATTGAGGCCAGTTGTGCCACACGATCTTCAGGCTTTGAAAGACCGATCAACATCCCAACCGAATAAAAAGCCAGGCTGACCAGTAAATAACACGGGATCCCAATAAAATTCCGGAAGTCCCGTATCAGTCGCGCTTCAAGCTGAACTTCAAACTCAGTTGATTGACGAGCAACCGTGAGACGATAGGGCTGTTCAGCGATAATATTTCGCAGATTGAGCCAGTATGCCCGGTCACGGGCCCCACCTTGAATCCGGGATTCACCGTTGATGGTCAGAATCCGGTCTTTGACCTGGAGCTTTCCAGCCGCGGGCCCCATCGCATCGACCTCAGTGACAATCACACCCGCTGCTTGCGGCACTGCCTTCCAGCCAAAATCTTTTGTCAGTGTCCCATATCGCCCAATCATGACGAGTGCAAACAGATAATACCCGGCCACAATGACCCCAATTGCCAGGACGCATCGAAAAAAAAAGGGCTTTTCTGAAAGTTGATTCAACATTGTGTTCTTAAATGACCTGGGAACCACCGGGCAACGGGAATGTTGTTCTTTTCAATCAATCACCGGCTCCAAAAAAAACCTGAAATCTCTGGCGTAGCGCGCTTCCAGCACCGAATTTTCCAGAAGATACAGTGGTACCCAGTACACGTGTGAGAGACTGTCCTGATAGAGCCATCACGCACGTTCGAGACTGCCTGATGGTTTGACCAGCACATATTTTTGAAGCGTTCGGTTGGGTTTTTGAAGGTTATCGGTTCTTACGGGTGGGAGCAAACCAATGGTTTAGACCTTTGATCGGTTTATTCCGGAAAAATGATACTGGGGCAGAGGAAAAAGGAAAAGGATTCCTGGAATTTCCTGCACCTGACACCGGGTGAAGCCTGGGCATAGGGTTTTCTGGGCCGTTTCACGTGTACCAGGTGTCTTCAAACTGTTGTTTCAAGAGGGTGAGAACCTCTTTCTGAGTTTCTGTCAGAGCATCTATGCTGGCGGCTGCCGGATCTGGATGATGGTCCAGATAGCCATGGAGAAGAAAATCTTCAAATCGCTCCCAGGTCTCAAACACCGTCATCGGCAAACCAGTCATATCAATCAGCGCCTGGTGCTCCAGACAAAACTGGTGCCATTTTTTTCGTTCGAGGATCATGGTTGAGGCAAGTCGGAAGGCCATGTCTCTTGAAAATCAACAGGTTGAAAGACTCTCTGGTTACTTTCGATTTAATTCAGAAAAAGCCACCAGTCCCACTGTTTCGTGGCGGCCCAGTTCAAGTCCGGCCCGATAAAACAGGTCTTTCACTTCAGCTTTAGTGAAAAATGTCAGGCCGCTTCCAAACGTCAAAGTTGACTGAAGGATCTTTTCCCCCGCCGTTTCCGGCTTCAACAAATTCATCACAAAGTACCGACCTTTTTGGCGCTCCAGGACCCGCTTCCCTTCCACCAGCACCCGAAAGGCATCGCGGTACTCATTGAGCGACCCACCACAGGCAATTCCAGCCAGACACCCGTCAGCCAATGGAAGGCTGGTGGCATCCGCCCGGATAAAAATTGTGTGATCCAATGTCTGGCTTTCTCGGGCATATTCCAGCGCCTGTTGAAGCATTGGGCGTGAAATATCAAGTCCAATCACACTATCAGCCCCATCTCCCCGATGGTTTTTCTGTAAAAAATCAACCAGGGCACGCCCATAGTAGCCTGTGGCACAGGCAAGATCCAAAAACAGGTGTGAAGTGGCTGCCAGTGATGCCTGCAAATATTCGGCCAGTACCTGATATTCCCGTTCTGGAGGAAAGGGCTGGCCAGTCATCAACCCCAGGGCTCGCTTGCGCCAGATGCGTTCATACAACCAGGAAACGGCGCCCGTCTGGCCTGACCACTGGGCTACCGTCAACCCCGTTGGTCCATCTGGGAGCAAATCCACAATTCCGTCTTCACTGACAAAAGTTTTGACACAGTGCAGGCAGCGGATAATCCCGGTCAACTGGGCTTTGGCCTCTGGCTTTTCGGCATCAAACTCAAACTCAAATCCGATTTTCTGGCAACCCGGGCAGCGAAGCACCGCAAGGACTTTTTGGAATCGCTCATATCGCGTCACAGGAACTTTCACGTCTCCCTCATTTCCCATTGGTTGGTTGGATTCATGAGACAGCCTCGATCACAATTGCCTCCAGCGTCGGGTGCAGGCTTTTGCGGACATCCGCCCGTTTGATGGTCAGGGTGTCGGATTCAATGCCAACTGGAAAGGGCTTTGAGTTTTTCCACCAGCTTCGAGCAGTGGAAGGCACAGAGGTTCCCCACTCACGCGGTGGCAGATCAACCTTTAAATATTGTGGAAGCCGGATTGATTTTCGCCCGATTGGAACCACCACCAGAGCCAGTGTTTCACCATCCTGACGCCAGAAACACACCCCATCCTTCCAGTTTGAGTCAGTCCAGGCCCAGCGCCCGTTGCGAAATAACGGATGGGCCGCAACACTTAATAAAGTGCGGTAATACGCCTGGAGTTCTTTATCCGGGGTATGTGGGTAAAGCGGTGTGAGCCGTTGCACCGGAAGTTTTTCCGTCATTCCTTCCATTTGCCCCTGATGAATCAAAAGCATCCCCGGTAACAACCCGATGAGGGCAGCGGCCCGTTGACCAGCCTGAGGTGAAAAGCGGGCCGCCGCCCGATCTTCATCGTGGTTTTCAATAAAATGGACGGCATGCTGCAAAAAAGCGTCACTGGTATGCCGTAAGTGATGATTAACAGCCTGGGCAGGTGACTCGCTCAGCAGCACATCATATAACCGCTTGTGATACGTGTAGTTAAACCCGAGCTGGATGAGATAGGGTTCAGTATCCCAATAGGCTTCGGCGATAAAAAGAAACTCCGGGTTTACTTTTCGGGTCTCGGCAATGGCTTCGTCCCAAAATTCATGGGGCATTAACTCATCAAATTTTTCCTGGGGAAGCCGGGTAAACCACTGCCGTTTGACCTGATTTCGCAAAACCAGCATTGCCATATCACATCGGACACCATCTGCCACCGTGGCAATTGACTTTAAGACTTTGCGCATATGCGCCCGCAACCCGACACTCGCATAGTTGAGTTGGACGGTATCTTCCCAACCTGGGAAATAGGGGTCTTTCCCATGAGCCAGGCGACGCCCCGACATGTGCAGGTAATAATCGTTGGCATATTCCTGCCGCATGCGGGGGCTGCTCTGGATGAAATAGCCGGGGTGCTGATCAATCAACGGCGTATCCAGCGCCAAATGGTTGGGGACAAAATCAACAATGAGCTTCAAACCAGCCTGATGTACCCGATCCCGCAATGCCCGTAACGCTGAAACATCGCCCAGTGCCGGGTTGGGCTGATACTCATAAATAGCGTATGGAGAGCCAAAAAAGTCTGAGGCGTGACGTTGAGAAAGCTTGATTCCAAGGGGGCTCAGTTGCCAGATACCCATGAGCCAGAGGGCATCAAACCGGAGCTTTTTGAGATAGATAAGTTCTTCGAGGGTTATTTTCTCGAAAGTCATCCCATTTAAACGGGCGTTGAGTTCATATAACA
>DAOQNB010000015.1:4078-21700 GCA_035335845.1 Acidobacteriota bacterium
TCAACATCCACGACGCCTGGGACCGTTCGAACAGCCCGCATCACACGCTCAAGGTGTTTCACATCATAAATCTCAGCCGTGATATTGATGCGTCCCCGTCCATCATCTGAAACCGAAGCCCGGGCATCACGAATATCAGTTTTGATGTTTGAAATGGCAGCCGTTAAATCAGCCAGCATTCCCTGCCGGTTTTCAGTCACAACAGTGAAACTGACAGCATAGGAGGCTGACATCGAATCGTCGGTCACCCATTCAACATCAATAATTCGTTCGCGGTTGATCATCAGAGCCTGGGCGTTGGGACACTGAACCTGATGAACGGCAACCCCTTTTCCCCGAGTGATGTAGCCAATGATTTTTTCACCTCGGATTGGATTACAACATTTTGCCCGGAACACCATCACATCATCAACGCCCCGGACCTGGATTCGGTCAGTGCCGAGCCGCAGGACTCGTTTGATAAACTTGCCGACCTGCTTTAACCCGGTTGGATCTTTTGAGGCATCTTCGACTTCGGCCAGACGTTGTGGCGAAACCAGTTTTGATAAGACATTGCGTGCTTCCAGCTTGCCGTACCCAATGGCTGAAATGATGTCATCGGCTCGTTGCAGGCCATATTCCGGAGCAATTCGCTGCAGTTCAACTTCGGTGACTTCTTTTTTCACATTGAGCTTGAACCGCTCCGCTTCGCGGTCAAGCATTTTTCGGCCAATTTCAAGTGCCCGGACCCGCTCACTTTCCGCCAGATATTTGCGAACTCGGGTCCGGGCACGACCAGTCTTCACCATTTTTAACCAGTCGCGGGATGGGCGGGCATTGGGGGAGGTCAAAATTTCAACGACGTCACCATTTTTGATCTGGTAAGACAGCTTGACGATATGACCATTGATCCGGGCCCCGGCACAGGTTTGACCAACGTCGCTGTGGATGGCATAGGCAAAATCAATCGGCGTTGCCCCCCGTGGTAATTCAAGAACCTTTCCTTTCGGGGTAAACGCATAGACGTCATTTGGATAGAGATTGACCTTGAGGTCATCCATAAATTCCCTGGAATCTGAAACTTCCTGTTGCCACTCAACCAGTCGCTTGAGCCACAGGTACATTTCATCATCTTTTTGGGAAACACTGGCTTTGCCTTCCTTATATTTCCAATGGGCCGCAATCCCTTCCTCAGCGACCTTGTGCATATCAGCAGTTCGGATTTGGATTTCAAATGCCTGACCTTTTTCGCCCACCACCGAAGTATGGAGCGACTGGTACATATTATTTCGCGGCATGGCAATCCAGTCTTTAAACCGACCCGGCACCGGTTTCCAGGTATTGTGAATGACCCCAAGTGCTGCATAACAATCGGGTAAGGTCTCGGTAATCACCCGGACCGCCATGAGGTCATACACCTGGTCAATTGGAATTCGCTGGCGTTTCAATTTTAAAAACAGACTGTATAACCGCTTGATTCGGCCCTGAATATCAACCACTCGAATCCCATGCAGCGTCATCTGGCGATTGATTTCTTTTTTGACTTCTTCGAGATAGGGTTCCAGGGTTTCGCGGCGTTTTTCAACAATGGCTTTTAACTGAAGAAAATCATCTGGATACAAATACTGAAAACTCAGATCTTCCAGTTCACCCCGGATCTTGCCCATCCCTAACCGGTGGGCAATCGGGGCATAGACGTCGAGGGTTTCCTGGGCCTTAGCCGCCCGTTTATGCGGCGCCATGCACTCCATGGTCCGCATGTTGTGCAGACGATCTGCCAGTTTGACCAGCATTACCCGGATGTCACTGACCATGGCGAGGAGCATTTTGCGCATCGTCTCTGCCTGGCGCTCTTCACGAGATGCGTTTTCAATGTGCGCAATTTTGGTCAGCCCATCCACCAGTTCGGCAATTTCCTTGCCAAATTGTTGTTCAATCTCTTCAACTGTCACGTGTGTATCTTCAACAACATCGTGGAGCAATCCAGTTGAAATCGACACCACATCCAGCTTGAGATCAGCCAGAATATTGGCGACTTCCATGGGATGCGTCAGGTATGGCTCCCCTGATTTCCGGACCTGCCCCTTGTGCATTTTCGCGGAGAGCAGATAGGCCCGGCGCAGAAGATCCAGATCCGCAGTGGGGTTATAGCGTTCAATTTTGTCCAGGATATCTTCAATCCGAATCATGGGTGTCTAGGCTCCTGCTTCCCGGTGCGACTTCCTCGAAATACAAACCTTGGTCAAAGTATAGCCAGGTCAATTGAGTGTGAAATTTTACGACGCGGGTTCTTTCCGGCTGAGGGTTCCCAAATACAAAAATGAGCAGGCACAAAGTACCTGCTCGTTGGGGTTCGACTGGTTTGGGTCTGACCACAAAGGCTGACTAGCCAGCCTGTCCGGTTGTTTCAGCGGCCCGACGACGGTTGATTTCTTCAGCCTTGTCGCGTGTACTGTTGCGTTCACGCTCCATCTCGGCTTTTTTGTCCTTATCGGTTTCAAGGGCAATCTGGCGGTCCAGAATCGCAGCCTTGGTCCGGAACCCATATTCGTTGTCCGCATCCGTTGAAATTGACTGATTGGCAAACTTTAACCCTTGCAACGCCAGACGGTTAAATTCTTCTTTGTCTTTTGGTTCCCACTGGTCAAGAGTTTTATACATGACAGCAGGAAAAGGCTCTTCTGGAGTTGGTTTGTTTTTATATTTATCAACCAGGTCCGACATTTGCTCCAGATCAATCTTGGCCATTTGGAAATAGCACTCTGACTTTTCCGTCGTGGTGAGGGCAGGCAGTTTACTTTTCCGGTCCCACCATTCCCGCTGACTCTTGTCATCTTTCAAGAGCCCATAAGCACTGATGATGGCCTGGTGGATGATTTTCTTTTGATCATCATTGAGTTTCCCAGAGTCACCACCTTCCAACAGGCTTTTTGAAAACCGGAGCACTTCATCAATGCTTTTCTTTTTGGCAGCTTCGTCGGTTGCGTTGGTCGCCATTTTAAATAGCGCCGTGGCATAAAATAGCTTGGCTTGCACCAATTCTGGATTACGTGTGTAGGCTGATTTGAAATTGTCAGCCGCTTCCTGATACATACTGGCGTTGAAAAACCGCACACCGTTGTTCAGGTCATCTTTGGCACGCAAATTCTGGTATAAAAAACACCCCGTGAAACTGGTCACGAAGAAGCAAAGACTTATACTCAACAGAATGCGTCGGGCCATTGACCGTCGATGGCACGGTGAGATGACTTCAGTTCGGTTCATAATTTTTACACCTGACGAAGAGTAATTCTGAAGCTATTTAGAGGATGGCTTGGCCTGTTGGAAGATCCGTGAGCGCAGGCTGAGGAAAGAACTGGGATTGGCTATTTTTTGTTTTCGTGATCCAACCCCACCCGGACGGTTTTGTTCT
This sequence comes from Acidobacteriota bacterium, assembly GCA_035335845.1. GTDB lineage: Bacteria > Acidobacteriota > Blastocatellia > Chloracidobacteriales > Chloracidobacteriaceae > JACQXX01. The sequence goes on from DAOQNB010000015.1 coordinate 7,470, forward strand.
GCGGGTCAGGTTCTGCCCCACGAACAATATCAACCAGATTGGCCACATACTCATATTTTGTGTTGCGTGGTGCACTGATAAACACGTTCCGGTCATCGGGTAACCGGTTTTTCAATTCTGATTTCAGACGACTGGCTAATTCCTCTGGCGTGTTCATCGGCAATGTATTGAGTTTGATGTTTTTCCCGTTTTCATCACACTCAATAAAAAACAATCGACTTGGAGGCTGCGCCGTTAAGTTTTCTGGTGTCTTTTCTGGCACATCGCTGTCCAGTTTGTGAGGATCACTGTGTTTGACCACCATAAAAATGATGATCAACACCAGCAACACGTCAATCAATGGGGTCACGTTAATGTTTGGTTTGGCATTGCTGCCACCCCCGGCGGCTGACATTCCCATAATGTTTCTATCTCCTTAACACTTCACCGCAAAATGATCCATCGTCCCAAGAACAGTGTGGAAGCAACAGGCATGGTGTTCTGTTGCTTCCGTCAAAGACTTTCCAACCATCAGATGTCACCGATTGTGGATAGGCCTGAGGGCTTACTTTCTTTTCTCGGTGACTAACCCAAGGTTTGGAACGTTTGCGTCCTGGGCGGCCTTGATAACGTCATAGACTTCCCCGACGGGTACTGTTTTCTCAGCCCGAACATATACCACCTGCGATGTCCGGTCACGAGCAGCCTTGGCCATCTTTTCCTTTAACTTCTCGCCCAGGCTCTCTTTGCTGATTGACTCCTTGCCAAGGTACACGATGCCAACCCCAGCGACGGAAACCACCACCGAATCATCCTTGGTGATATCCTCATCTTCCTTTCCATATTCGGATTCGGGGAGGCTCACTTTGACACCTTCTGACAAGAGCGGCGTGATCACCATAAAAATGATCAGCAACACCAGCATCACGTCAACCAGGGGAGTCACGTTGATATCTGAGTTGTAGCTGCTGCTACCACCAGTTGACATTCCCATAGCTTACTTTGCTCCTCGGCGCTTCAAGAAGTAGTCAATCAATTCTGAGGATGAGTTTTCCATTTCAACCTGGAAAGCTTCAACCTTACCGGTAAAGTAGTTGAACATCCACACTGCGGGGATGGCCACAACCAGACCAAAGGCCGTTTCAATCAAGGCTTCAGAAATACCGCCGGCCACGGCACCGATACCGGTTGCTTTCTGCTTGTTCATTTCCTGGAAGGCGTTGATGATCCCGACCACGGTTCCAAACAATCCCACGAAGGGGGCAGTGGAACCGATGGTGGCCAGACCTGACAGGCCACGCTTGAATTCAGCCATTTTCACGGCAGTGGCGCGTTGCAGGGCACGTTTTGAAGCTTCAACCACTTCACCTGAAATCTGTGAGTCCATTTGGTGAGCCCGGAATTCTTGCAATCCGGCGTTGACCACAATGGCGAGGTGGCTCTTTTTGTGGCGGTCTGAAATGTTGATCGCTTCTTCGATGCGGTCGTCCTTCAGGGCTTGCGCAACTTTTGGTGCAAATTCACGGGATTGTTTCTTGGCCGCGTTGTAGGTCAAGAATCGTTCCACCATGATGGCGATTGAGTAAATTGACATCAACGCAAGAATGATGGCCACGGACAGGGCGACGAACCCCATCTTTTTGATCATTCCCAGCATTGAGAAGTCTTCTGGGGCGGCTTCCTGAAAGAAAGCCAGCACGGGGGTTACCTGCATCATCCAAATTCCGAGCTTTGCCAAAACCAATGTCATGACTGTTGTCTCCCTCCAAAACAAATTCTGATCAATTCAGACTTTAACAATTGCGATTTTTAAGCACAGGGTGAAAACCAAACCGTTCACCCTGTGCCTTCATCAATTTCCAGATTTCAGTTGACAATTTTGTGTCAAAAGCATTCGCTACTCAGTCCTGCGCTGGGGCAAGAATCCTCTTTAGAGTGTAAAGCGGAAGGTCAAAATACCAGTGACTTTCACGGGTGTATTGTTGAGCAACGTCGGCTTAAATTTCCAACGACGGGCAGCGCTGAGCGCAGCCTGTTGCAAAAGAGCATGACCGCTGACACAGCGAGCGGCGATGACATCGCCATCTTCCGAGATGGTAATTTCAACCACCACGTCACCAGCCACGCGGGCCGAACGAGCCAGAGGCGGATAGTCCGGCGTGATACGATTGCTGGCATTTCCACGGATAACGCCTTCACTGCGCCGGACCACTGATGGGGTCGGAGGCGGATCTGGCGGTCGTGGTGGCGGTGGCGCCGGGCGGGGGGCTGCGTCACCACCATCCCCAAAATCCCCATCGCCATCTCCAAAACCACCTAATCCAGTGGCAGGACCAGACAGACCAGACGGACCAGACGGACCAGTTGCATTTGGGTCAAATACCGCGATTTTTGGCGGTGGTGGTGTGTTTACAATTTCTTTAGGGGCCTCTTTCGGTGGGGCAAAAACAGGGGCAGCAACCGGGACGGCTTTAGGCTGTACCTTCGGTTTGGGTCCGGTAGCGACCGGTGGTGGAGCACCACCTGAAAATGAGACGTCAATCTCAATTTTGGAGAGCTGTTCATCCAACTGAGCATTGAAGTAGAGGACCCCAGCCACCAATGCTCCCAGGAAAACCAGTGTCCAAATGGCAAATGTGACCGCAATAAACGTGGCGTTCCGTTTTGCCTCCGGACGATGCGACGTTGATTCAACCAGGTTATTGAACATAATAATTTGGCCTACTTTCCCTCCCTCGAATATTCACGCCGAAGGTCTGTGAAGTGCCTGTGCCTGCCGCACACGTCGTGTAACGAACCTGATGACGGACGCCCAGACCAACTTCCAATTCCATCGGAGGCTGCGCCAGAAAACACTTTGGCTTGACCAAGTAGCCCGTTTGTCGAGCTAGTTCGTCTTCACAAGAAGGTAGAAAATCCGTGGTGGAAGCGTAAAACTGGATTGAGCGTGGAGTTTTCCCGAGCAGTTACAGGTCCTTAACTCCGTGTGTGATTTGATTGTGTTGATTGTTGTGACAGGCTTGTGACGCACAGAGATTACCGTTCACCTACAAGCCAAGTCAAGCACTTTTCTCAGATACCGACGTTATCGAGTGATTCAAAATACCGAAATTGAGTCTGTTTATGACTCATATTTCAACTTCACTCTTCACCCCATTTGACACCCTGTTCCAGGGTTTGTTCCCACTTTTTTTCCGCTTCCGGAATTTTTTTCACTGAAGGAAAATCGGATTTTTTTCTCGCAGGCAAAAGAAAAGCCACTCACAAAAAGACACGCTTTTTGCAAGTGGCCGTATCACATCTAAGTCAGGATCAAATCAGCGATTACCGGGCGGCTGGCGCCGATTTGGCCGTGGTTTTTGATTCAAGCTTGGCTGGAGTTGATTCACTGGCACCTTTTTTCTTAGATGATTTCTTTTCAGTCTCCTGCTGCTGACGCTGGGCTTCTTCACGTCGTTTCCACCAGATCATAATCGGGCTTGCGACGGCAATTGAAGAATAGGTCCCAATCAAAATCCCAATCACCAGCACCAGTGAGAAGCTCTTGAGGACTTCCCCGCCGAACAAAAGCAACGCGACCACTGAAAGAAAGGTTAACCCAGAGGCGATGATGGTTCGGGACAATGTCTGATTGATGGCATCGTTGGTCACCTTGGTCAGATCTTCACGTCGCCGGATCTTCAACGTTTCCCGGATACGGTCGAAAATCACGATGGTGTCGTTCATCGAGTACCCAATCAGGGTCAAAATAGCGGCGATAAACGTCAGCGAAATTTCCCACTGAAACAGTGAAAAGATCCCAAGCGTGACAATGACGTCGTGCAGGGTAGCCACAATCGCCGCCACCCCGTAAATCCATTCAAAGCGGAAGGCAATAAAGACAAGCATTCCCAGGCAGGAAATCAACGTCACTAAAATTGCCCGGCGCTGCAGATCCTGCCCAACCTGGGGACCAACGTTTTCAAATCCGATCAGGCTAAATTCACCAGCGTAGAAAAATTTTGGCAGCGCCTCGCGAAACTTGGCGTCAAACCCATCCACTGGAATCTGGTTGAGATCAGTAATCAAGCCGGCTGGGGCAGCGGTTCGGTAGCGAATCACGCTTTCAGCAAACCGGTTGTATTCTTTTTCCGCATCTCCGGGCGGAAGGTTGGTCTTAAAGGAAAGCGGATCTTTCTCAAACAGAATGCTGGCGATTTCACGGGCACCGCCATTATTCAGATTGGTAAGCCCGGCTGGCGCTGCCGCCTGGGGATAGTGTTTTTCCAATGCCTCGATAATTTTATCTTTGGGGATATCAGGCACGGTGAGGATCATTTCAAAGCGTGGTGCCCCCTGGCCAATCCGCTGACCTGACCGCTGAAGTGTAATTTTATCGCCGGCAATCCCTACTTTTTCCAGTGCGGCCCGCACGCGATCTTCACTTGGATCTGATTTAAATCGAACGGTCGCCTTTGAACCGCCGGCAAAATCAACCCCCAGGTTAAACCCACGGGTAACCATTGAAATGATCCCGGCAATTGACAGAATCACGGAAAAAGCAATGAAGAACTTGGCTTTGCCAAGAAAGTCGTAATTGGGGTTCTTAAAAATCTCAATCATAGCTGTATGAAGTAGTGGTGGAATGGTCTGGTCAGGGTTCAGGGTTCAGGGTTCAGGGTTTCAACCATTAGAGAAAGTTGGAGTTCCTCAAAACCCTGAACCCGATTGATCTTTAGATGCTCAGGCTGGTGACACGTTCTTTTCGTGACAGCGTATACCCAAACATCGTCCGCGACACAAAGGTGGCGGTAAAGAGGTTGGCAAGCAACCCAATGATGAGGGTGATCGCAAACCCACGAATTGGCCCGGTCCCAAAAATGAACAAGAAAACGGAGGACACAATCGTGGTCACGTGAGTATCAATGATGGTAATGAACGCTTTAGCAAACCCGGTCTCAACCGCGGAAACAACCGCCTTTCCAAGTTTGAGTTCTTCACGGATGCGCTCAAAGATCAGCACATTCGAGTCAACCGCCATCCCAATCGTCAAAATGATACCAGCAATTCCAGGAAGGGTCAGGGTGGCACTAAACATCGCCAGGGCGGCAATCAACATAATCAGGTTCAAAATCAATGACACAATGGCGTTGATCCCTGAAAACTGATAGTAGATTCCCATAAAAATCATGATGAAGATCAACCCAGCCACCGACGCCAGAACGCCGCTTCGGATTGAGTCAGCCCCAAGCGATGGGCCAACCGTTCGTTCTTCAATGTATTCGACCCGGGCTGGCAGCGCACCTGAGCGGAGCACCAGAGCGAGGTCCTCACCTGATTGCTTGGTGAAGTTCCCGGTAATTTCACCCGAATCACTAATCTCGGACCGGATTGAGGGTGCCGATTTCACCCGGTTGTTGAGCACAATGGCCAGGTTTTTGCCAATGTTGGCGCCAGTCCAGGTTTTGAACTTTTCCGCACCAGCCTGCTTTAACCGGAAATTGATTTTGTAATCATGGCCAGCCGCATCGGCTGGAAGTGCCAGGGCATCACGAATATCACCACCCGTAATCACATTCTTCTTGGCAATCAAAACATAGACGGCGGGTTTGGCAGGGTCAGGAGTCGCAGGCGGCGTGGCGGCTTCAGTTTCATCATCGCCCCGTTCGTCATAGGGCAATGGCTCAAATTCATTCCCTTCACTATCTTTTTTCCCAGCCGCCGCCTTTTGAGCTTCGTCAAGTGAGGGATAGGTCTGGAATGGTGAATCAGTTGGTCGGAGTTCAAGTTTGGATTCCAGAACCAGCGTCTTTTTCACACGTTCCGGGTCATCCACCCCAGGCAATTGCAACAGAATCTGGTACGTGTTTTGCCGACCATAGCGTTGTAAGCTTTGCTCTGCCACCCCAAAGGCGTTGACACGATTATCAATAATCGTCATGGCCTGGGTCACGGATTGCTCACGGATGGCCTCAGCCGCGGTCTCATTGAGAGTAAAGGTAATGGTACTGCCGCTGATGGAAGAAGCCCATTCCTGTTTATCAAGATCCAGACGGAGTTCTTTTTCGGCTTCTTGAATCCGAGCCGCATCCGAAATGGTGACACTCACCTGGCCCGGTCGGGCACTGCTGGCGTTGGCAACCGCAATTCCCTTCTTTTGAAGCCGGGTTTTGGCGGCTTCAACGTTGTTGGTGGTAACCTGGGCAATGACTTCTTCAGCCCGGACCTGCATCAACAACTGGGACCCACCCTTGAGGTCAAGTCCAAGTTTGAGGTTGTTTGCCAGGTTGGTTTTGACCTGTGACCAGGAGGTAAAATCCTTCATCGTTGGCTGGCGATAGCCAATCAGTGTCAGGTATAGACAGATACCTGTGACAGATAAGATAAGGAGGGCACGCTGGAGCAAATTCTTACGCATTCTCTCAATCCTCATGAAAACGTCCACGATTTTGGTCAAACCAGCCCTGATCAGGACAGTAGTCAACCTGAAATCATGAATCTAAAAATCGAAGCTTATTTCTCGGATTTCTCTTGCTGCAGGGCAGTGATGGCATTTCGAACAACCTCAACCCGCACCGAAGGAGCAATTTGCAATTGAACTGTATTGTCCTTGGCACTGACACTCATCACCGTACCAATCAACCCACCCAGGGCAATCACTTTGTCACCACTTTTGAGGTTGTCGAGCATTTCCTGGTGTTTCTGCTGTTGTTTGCGTTGCGGCAGAATAACGAGCAGAAAGAAAATGCCAATGACGATAATGAGGGGCAAGAAGGCACTGAGCGCACTGCCGCCGCTATTTTGAAGAAACAAAAGAAGGTCTAAATGCATTGCAGCTCAAAAAGAAACACCGCAGAGCAAAGCTCCATGCCGGCGCAGGGGCGCTTTGCTCAAAACTTGTGCTTATTCTCCTGACGTGAGGTTACGGAGCAGAGATTCCCGAAATTCCGAGAACAGACCAGACCGGATAGATTGCCTGATGCCCCGCATAGTGTCAAGGTAGAAGTGGATATTGTGGTAGGTGCACAGGATTGAGGCCAGGATTTCACCGGTTCGATAGAGATGATGGACATAGGCGCGTGAATACCGCTGACATACCCGACAGGCACAATTCTGATCAATGGGCCGGTCTTCCCGGATGTGGGTGGCATTTTTAATATTGACCTTGCCGCGCGAGGTAAACACCTGGCCATTGCGGGCATTGCGGGTTGGCATCACACAATCAAACATATCCACCCCACGTGCCACACATTCGACCAGATCTTCCGGGGTGCCGACGCCCATTAAATATCGAGGTTTGTCAGCAGGAAGCCGTGGAGCAATAAACTCAGTGGTATCATACATTTGCTCTTTTGACTCGCCAACACTCAGCCCCCCGATGGCATACCCTTCAAACCCAATTTCAACCAGACTTTCCAACGAACGCAACCGCAAGTCAGGGTGAACCCCACCCTGAACAATGCCAAACAGGGCCTGGCGTTCGCGGTCAGCCAGGCGATCAAACGCTTCACGTGAACGTTTGGCCCAGCGGGCGGTCAGTTCAAGTGAAACGGCAACCTGTTCACGGGTGGCCGGATAGGGGGTGCATTCATCAAACGCCATCACAATGTTTGAGCCAAGCGCCGCCTGGATCTCCATTGATTTTTCAGGGCTAAGCAAGTGTCGAGACCCGTCAAGGTGTGATTGAAACATCACCCCTTCCTCGGTAATTTTGCGGAGCTTCCCCAGCGAAAAAACCTGAAATCCACCGCTATCGGTTAAAATCGAGCGGTTCCAGCTCATAAAAGAATGCAACCCACCCAACTCACGCACGATTTCGTGTCCAGGACGCAGATAAAGATGATAGGTGTTGCCCAGCAGGATCCGAACATCCATTTCTTCGAGCATATCCTGGGTCAGGGCTTTGACACTCCCCAGCGTACCGACAGGCATAAACACCGGGGTTTCAATTTCACTCGCGGCGGTTCGCAGTATTCCAGCCCGGGCATTGGTTTGTGTATCTTGAGCAAGGAGTTCAAACTGAATTGACATGATAATAAGGAGAGAATTTTTCGAGATTCGTCACAAACGAAACACCATATCCTGAACTGTCGTTTGGAGGCAACATTATCCTTCCTGTTTCAACTCAGCTTCCAAATCACAAACCACGTTCATCAGCTTTTCGAAACGAATTTGACCAGAGGTATTTATGCGTGTGTCACGGCTGCTCCAACTCTCACTTGGCATTGGGTTTGCACTTCTCGTATCACTTCCGCACCTGGCCCAGGGGCCGCAATTACCCCGGCCCCAGGTGGAATCCACCAACTCAGATACTATTTTGCGGATCAACTCTGAGCTTGTCTCGGTGGATGTAACCGTTGTTGATGAACGAGGAGAGTATGTGCATGGGCTGAGCGCCACTGATTTCTCGCTGTTTGAAGACGGCAAGCCCTATCCAATTGAATTTTTTCAGCCGAACTCAACCCAGGGGCCGCGTCTGGTTTCAATGGTTTTTGCGGTTGATTTCTCAGGGAGCGTGACGCTGGAAGAAGGGGCCACCCAACAACGAGCCCTGAGTACGTTTTTGAATGACCAGAATCCAAATTCTCTGTTTGCACTGATCGGGTTTAATGACGAAGTGCAGGTCCTGGAAAATTTTACCAAAGATCGGAAACGTCTGTTGCGGGCCTTTGAAAAACAAAAGGAATATGGCGGATCAACCCGCATTTATGATGCGATTGATCGGGGGATTACCCTCCTCAAAAAATCACCCCGAAAATATGGCGAACGGCTGTTTCGTCGCTATATTGTGGTCCTCACCGATGGGTTTGATAGCAGCAGTATGGTGAATTCCCGCGAAGTGATCCGGCGGGCAAATGAAGAAGGGATTAGCATTTACACCGTGACCGTTCCTTCCTACACCGTCAGCCTGAATGGACGGCAGCGCGTACCAACGCTGCTTGATGCGACGCGGATTGCAACTTCAACAGGTGGCCGCGATTTTTGTGTCGAAGCCGGCTTTGATTACACCAGCGCCTTTCGTGCGATTTCTGCCGAAGTCATTGAAAGCTATACCATTGCCTACCAGCCATCACCTGAGTCATCACCACCTCAATTCCGAAAATTGAGCGTCACGACCCGCCATCCACATTTAACACTTCGGCTGAGTCGGCAGGGAGTGACAAGGTGACCGTGTCATTTTGTCACGAGTGCATTCTCACGCTTGTGACTTGTCTTCAACCCGACGAATATGACAAATTATGGATGCACGCCATCTAAACGCTCTTCCAGGTCAACTCACACAGGAAGTCCCTCAGATTAAACTAAGGATAGTTCACATATGGAGAAGAAGGTACTCGACCGCATTCTCACCATGGCCGTCAAAAGCGGCGTCTCGGATATTCACTTTCAAGCTGGAAGCGTTCCTTTGTTTCGGTACAACGGTGCTTTGATGGATGTGAAATATGACATGCTGACGCCCCGTGATACCGAAGCCATTGCCCGAATCATTCTCCGCATGGACCGCCTGCACGATTACGACGATTTCGTAGAGCGTGATGTCTCGTATGGAGTTGAAGGGGCTGGCCGATTCCGGGCCAATATCTTTAAGCAACGCGGCAGTTTTGGCATTGTCTTACGGGCCATTCCGATTGAACCGCGCACCATTGACCAGCTCAATCTGCCGTCGACCCTGGTTCAAATTGCTGATCTGGCGCGTGGATTGATTCTGGTGACCGGGGCCACTGGAAATGGAAAATCAACCACGATGGCCGGGATGATTGAACATATCAATCGAACCCGAAAAGTCCATGTCGTCACAATTGAAGATCCAATTGAAGTTCTGTACCAAAACAACAAAGGCGTCATCACCCAGCGAGAAATTGGTCAAGATACCAAATCGTTTAGTACGGCGATGCACTCGGCGCTTCGTCAGGACCCGGATGTGGTGTTGCTGGGTGAAATTCGGGATTCTGAAACGTTTGATACGGCCCTCTCGGCGGCTGAAACTGGTCACCTGGTCCTGAGTGCAATTCACACCACTGATGCCCCAAAGACCATTAACCGAATCGTTGGATTTTATCCAATTAGCGAACAGCCAACCGTTCGTGCCCGACTGACAGAAAATATGGCCGCGATCATCTCGTTGCGTCTGCTTCCGATGAAAAATGGGCAGGGACGGATTCCAGCGGTTGAAATCATGCGCATGTCACCAGCCATCCAGGACTGTGTTCGCAATCCGGAAAAAGCCTCTGAAATCCCAGGGCTAATTGCTCGCAGCAAGGATCACTACGGGATGCAGACCTTTGACCAGCACCTTGTGGCACTCTATCGCGAAGGGAAAATCAGTCTTGAAATCGCCCGAGCAGCGGCTACCAGTCGTGGCGAATTTGAGCGTGCAATTACGCTTGAAGGCGCTTAGGAGTGAAGAATGAAGAATTGAGAATGAAGAATGAAGAATTGGGAATGAAGAAATTTCCTGGTTTTTGGCGCCTGGTTCTTTTTCCCTTTCAGCCCTTCGCCCTGGTTTTGGCTTCTTCATTCTCAATGCTTCATTTGCCTTCTGTTTTGTTTCTTCATTCTTCATTCTCAATTCTTCATTCAAGCGGTTCTTCCTATGGCAGATGGTAATTTTCAAGTTGAACCGTCAGAATCACGGTTTCTCCCCACCTCTTCCCCTCTCTTTCCGCCTCCCCCCCCTTCACAAGTTACTCTCAGTGATCTGGCTTTGACGTTTAGCCTCCTTGGCATGACCTGCTTTGGCGGTGGCGCCGTAATGGGCTTAATCCAGGACAAAGTCGTCAGGGTCAAGCAATGGATTTCAAATCAGGAATTTATTGAATCGGTCGCACTTGGTCAGAGCCTGCCCGGCCCAATTGGACCCAATTCAATTGCTCATATTGGGTATCGCCTTCAGGGCATGGCCGGGGCTGCGGTGTCGCTGGTGATGTTTATCCTGCCATCGTTTTTCCTCATGGTTGGATTTTCAATCGTGTACGAATACACCAGAAATGTCCCGGCGGTCAGCCATCTCTTTTTTGGATTAAACCCGGCTGTAACCGGGCTTGTGGCGGGCACGGCTGTCCGCCTGGGGACTTCAGCTCTCCAAACCCGATATCAACTGGGTCATGCCCTCATCGTGTATGGAATTGCGGTTGCGTTTCCGGGCATGGTGTTTCCAATTATTTTTCTATCGCTTGTCGGTGGTGCCATCTGGGGGATCACATCACCCAAAACAATTCCGCCTGAATCAAGTTCGATCATCAGTGACGACCTGCATCCATATCTCCATCGGATGATTCGCGTGATTGCTCTCAGCACAGGTGTGTTGATCGTCATTGGACTGGCAGGGCTTGGAGTCCATGCCCTTGTCAACAACGGGTCAGTCGCCGACTCCTTTCAGCGGTTCTCAAACTGGTTGTTTCAGCATCGGCTCTTATCGTTGGCGGCCATAGCTCTCAAGCTTGGGACGTTTACCTTTGGCGGAGGGTATGTGATGGTGCCGTTGATGGAACACGAAGTCGTAACAACCCATCAGTGGCTTTCCCACCGTGAATTTATGGATGGCATGGCTTTGGGCCAGCTCACACCCGGACCAGTTGTCATTACCGTCACATTTATTGGATATCGAGTTGCCGGGTTACCAGGCGCTCTGATTGCAACCATTGGCGTTTTCCTGATGCCATTTTTCTTCACGGTCTGGGCCGGTAAATCCCTTGAGCTGTTTCACCGAAATCGGATGGTTCGCGGCGCCCTGGCAGGTGTCACGCCAACGGCGATTGCGTTACTGGCCGCTGCCGCCACCAGCCTTGGGTTAACAGCTCTGGTCGGACCACCTCTTTCGCAACTGGTGGTTATTTCCATCATTGCGCTTAGTGCTGCAATCTTTGTAAGATGCAAGTTCAATCCCCTTTATATCTTACTTGCAGCAACTGGAGTCGGTTGGTTTTTTGCCCCTTAAAAATCTTGAACACACCCAGGAAACTGGTGACTGATCCGCTGTTGGGCATAAGGGTCTGTCCTGAGGGACCCGATGACCTTGGGGGGATGTGATTTGGGTTTGCTGGTCACCCTTTTTCTGATTGCTTCGGTGGTGTGTGTCGCTGACTCACATTCCTCAATCACCAGTCACATTTGTCCATCCTGTGAGATCATCAAATTATGGCTTCCTATAAAACTACGATCATTGACACCTCAACCATTGTGATTGACCGCGACGTACTTCAGGATTTCAAGGTGGCATCCTCCCAGGAATGGCTCGACACCAATGGCATCGGAGGGTTTGCATCAGGCACGCTGGCGCGGGTGCGCACCCGACGGTACCACGGCCTGTTGTTTGCCGCCACCAAACCCCCAGTGGTTCGAAAACTCCTGCTCAACGCCTTTGAATCATCAGTCAAGATTGATGGGAAACGCTATGAAACCTCCACCAATCAGTACCCGGATACGGTCTACCCCACCGGTTATAAATACCTGGTCCGGTTCCGTAACACGCCCTGGCCAACCTGGACCTATCGGCTCGGTGAAGTAGAAATTGAAGCCTGTCTCTGGATGGTTCAGGGTGAAAACACCACAGTGGTTGAATATCGGCTGACTTCCCCTCCGGACGTTCCCGTGGCACTCGAATTGCGCCCGATTCTGGCCTTTCGTGACTACCATAGTCTGACCTTTGAGAATCCGAACCTGGAAGAAAAGGTCAGCGTGGATGAAGGATTGATTACCCTGACCCCCTACGCTGACATGCCCCCACTCTACCTGGCTCACAATGCCACCGAAGTCTCACTGGAAGGCTTTTGGTACCGCCGGTTCCAATATCGGGAAGAATTAGCCCGTGGAAGTGATTTTCAAGAAGACGGGTATTCGCCACTCGTTTTTAGTTTTCACCTTAATTTTGGCCCAGCCGTGGTGATTGCCTCGACCAATCCCCATCAAATCCAGGAATGGGAAGCCATGCATGACCGCGAAATGGTTCGCCGGTTCGGAGTTCCAACTTCGGTCTTATCTTCAGGAGTTCAAGCTGACGCCAAAGTCCGGCCACTCGATGCATCAATGCCAGAAAATCGTGCCCAGCGTGCAGAGGCATTGTCAGCCGATCCGCTGACCCGCCCCCTGGCAACGGCCACGTCACCCTTTATTGTTTCGCGAGGAAACAATTTGGAAACCGTCATTGCTGGATATCCGTGGTTTACCGATTGGGGGCGTGATACCTTTATCTCATTGACTGGCTTGACGCTGGTGACTGGGCGATATGCAACCGCCCGCAATATTTTGAAAGCATTTGCTGAAGTTGAACAGAACGGATTGATTCCCAACCGGTTTCAGGATGGCGACGAGTTGCCGGAATACAACACCATTGATGGCACGCTCTGGTTTGTATATGCGATTGGGCGGTATCTGGACTATACCAATGATCTCACGTTTGTGGCCGAGGAACTCTATCCGACGCTGCAAAATATCTTCCGTCACCACCTGGCCGGCACCAACTATAACATTCATGCCACCGAAGACGGGTTGCTGTATGGCGGTCAGGATGGCGTCCAACTCACCTGGATGGACGCCAAAATCGGCAATTGGGTCGTCACGCCTCGGATTGGTAAACCGGTTGAAATCCAGGCGCTCTGGTATAACGGCCTGCGAGTCGCGGCATCAATTGCTCAAGCACTTGGTGATACAGAAATGGCAGCGCACTACAGCGATACTGCCAGCAAGGCCAAAGCCAGTTTTGCCGAAAAATTCTGGAATCACTCTCGTGGATGCCTGTTTGATGTGATTACAGATCAACAAGCTGACGCCGCACTCCGCCCCAATCAAATCTATGCCATGGGCCTTCCATATCCGATTTTTGATGACACCGAACGCTGTCTTACAGCGCTACGTCAGGTTGAACAGGAACTCCGGACACCGGTTGGACTGCGCTCGCTGGGACCAAAAGAGCCTGGATATACTGGACGATATGAAGGCGATCAACGAAAACGGGACGCCGCCTATCATCAGGGAACCGTCTGGCCATTTCTGATGGGAGGCTTTGTTTCCGCCTGGATTCGAAATCAGCCAAACCAGCCTGAAGCCGTTGCCCAGGCCCGCCAGTGGCTTTCAGGGTTTGAAACCCACCTGAAAGAAGCTGGTATTGGCAGCATTTCAGAAATCTTTGACGGTGATGCCCCACACACACCACGGGGCTGCATTGCCCAGGCCTGGAGCGTTGCCGAAGTCTACCGGTGCCTGGTCGAAGACATTTATGGCAACTGCCCGCCAGTGTGGGGAACAAAGCAGAATGAAGAATGAAGAATGAAGAA
>DAOQNB010000016.1:0-3843 GCA_035335845.1 Acidobacteriota bacterium
GTGTTTAATTGAAGAAGTCTTGCAAAAACAGAGCGACATTTTGGAAATCATGGCAATGAATGAAATTGAAAGGTGTGTGATCCCACTGCTCAAAACTTTGATTGTTCAAAGAACTGAGCCGTCTTTTGAAAAAAGATTGATTTACCTGTTTGAGTTTTTGGTAAGCCCACGAGGTATTATAACCAGTGACTCAAATACTCCGGGGTGCTGGTCCTTTTATGAACTCAAGGTTTTTTCAGAACTCTGGTTCCAAAACATTGAGATTGGCACTCAGATCCTGGACCGCTACACGCAACAAAAACCTCAGTTGAGAATGGATTTTCTGCGATTGGTCAAAGATCTCAATATTCCGTTTATGATGGGGACAGATGAAGAAGCAGAATTGTACCAGAGGGTTGGGAGAATCGAGAGGAAATGGCTTCCGTTGAATATGCCTGGTATTCCCAGATTAAAGACAACGCCACCTGTCCAGAACCAGCAAATTTGAATCAGTATCAGCCCCAGAACAGAACTGCTTTCAATTCCCGGCAAAGAACTGGATTTTGTAGCACCCTACCTGTTTAGGTAGTTGTCCAGTTACCCCTTCCTCAGGTACTCATTGGGATTCCCGCACACCGCACCCCGTTAGAGAAAGAACCGTGGATGCAATTTTTAGGGCGAACCACTCATATTCGCCCACTGACGAAACCTCCCAAACTGTGTGACTACTGATCAGCGGGACTTCGTCAGTTTTTTCTACCCCGACCACCAATTGATAAAGCCTCAGCTCAAGTTCTTTCCGTGGGTGTGTGATTTTGAAGGTACTCCCAACGTACCTTTCACACCAGCCAGGAGTCGCCAGGATGTATCACAATTGGAAATCGCACGTCGTAAGCCGTGCGATCTTTGCCGCAGCCATTGTCAGTCTGAATCTATTCATTTTTGGAATCACTTCTTTTTCGGTTTCTGCCCAGCAACCGCCATCCCAGTGGACGTCACGGGGAGCCGGAGGCGGAGGGGCCTTATTTTCACCAAGTATCAATCCGAGTAATTCAAGCGAAGTATATGCCGCCAGCGATCTGAGCGCCCTGTATCGAACAACCAACTATGGGGTGTCATGGTCAGTGGTTGACTTTAATCAAATACAGTCGTTTCACGAATCACAGGTTCAATTTACGAATGATTCAATGATCCGGTACTGCCTGGATTTTTCAAATGATTTGCGAACTCCTCGGAAAACCACTGATGGTGGGGTGACGTGGCAGGATTTGACGGGCGACCCAACCGGCGGCGATGTGTATTACATCGCGGCGGATCCAAATAATTTTAATCGCCTGATTGTGACTGATTACACAACTGTGTATTTCTCAAGTAATGGTGGTGCTTCGTTTACCGCAAAATTTTCCACCAACGTTGGCGGTGCCGGTTGTCACCTGGCCGGTGCCTTTTTTGAAGGAGCCAATATCTATCTGGGGACAAACGCCGGACTTGTGACGTCAACTGATAACGGCGCCAATTTTGCCCTGGCCAGTGTCGGAGGTATCCCTGCCGGACAGGCCATGGCATCGTTTGCTGGAGCAAAACAAGGGGCAACAACCCGCTTGTTTTGTGTGACTTATCCATCAGGTGATATTTTTGCTTCGGTGACGCCGATTGGTATCCAGGCAGATTATCTAGGTGTCTACCGACTGGATGTGGGACAGGCCAACTGGTCGCTTACCACCACCGGAATTGCCGCTGGTACCTATCCATATTTTGTCGGGATGGCCCAAAACAACATCTCAGTGGCCTATCTCGGCGGCGCCAGCGATGCCAATGCCAACGGTGACCCGGCACCAACTGTGTATAAAACCACCAATGGCGGCACGTCCTGGACAAGTGTCTTGCAAACAGCCAATAACCAGAATGTGTATACCGGTTGGGCCGGATATCAGGGCGACCGTGGCTGGAGCTTTGGCGAGTACGCGCTTGGGTTTGCCGTTTCCGGGTCTGATCCAAACCGGCTGATCATTACGGATTTCGGGCATCCGCACCTGAGCAGTGATGGTGGTGCAACCTGGAAACAAGCCTATGTTGACCCAACCACGCAAAATGAAATCAACACACCCATTCCAAAAGGAAAATCTTATTTAAGTGTCGGAATGGAACAGACTTCGACGTGGTGGTTGACCTGGTCTGACACCAACAATTTGTTTGCGGCGTTTACTGATATTCGTGGCAAACGAAGCACGGATGGTGGTAACACCTGGTCGTTTAACTATACCGGGCACACCTTTAACTCGATGTATGAAGTTATTCGCCATCCTTCGTCGGGTGTTTTATACGGGGCGACTTCAACGGTGCACGATATGTACCAGAGCACCTACCTGACCGACAGCCGGATTGATGGTGGCAACGGACAGGTATTGTTCTCAACCAACCAGGGCGCTGCCTGGCAGGTGGCCTATGCGGCTGGACATCCAGTGATTTGCGTGGCGGCTGACCCAAACAACGCCAATCGGCTTTATGCCAGCGTGATCCACAGCACTCAGGGGGGAATTTTTGTTTCCAACAACATTCAAAATGGGACGTCGGCTACCTGGACCAAATTGACCAATCCTCCGCGAACCCAGGGACACCCATTCAATATTCGTGTTTTGAACGATGGGACTCTGGTGTGTTCCTACTCTGGCCGTCGTGCCGGAAGCCCGCTCCAGTTTCAGAACAGTTCGGGTGTGTTTGTCAGTACCAATGGTGGGAGTTCGTGGCTGGATCGAACCGACCAGAGCATGATCTACTGGACCAAAGACGTGGTGATTGACCCGAACGATGCGAATCAAAATACCTGGTACGCTGGTGTTTGGAGCGGGTATGGAACGGTTGCTCCTGGATTGCCTGCACCTCAAGGCACCGGCGGTTTGTATAAAACCACCAATCGGGGGCAGAACTGGACGCGAATTCTGAACCTGGATCGGGTGACTTCGTGCACGATTAGCCCAACGAATCCAAACGTGATGTATGTGACCACTGAACAAGACGGTTTGTGGTTTACCAACAATTTGAATTCTGGGTCTCCCACATTTACACTGGTCACAAGTTTCCACTTCCGTCAGCCAGAGCGTGTTTTCTTTAACCCATTTAATTCAAATGAGATCTGGGTAACGTCATTTGGCTCTGGATTGTGGCGTGGCACACTTTCGGCTGGTGGAACGCCGCCTTCGGTCAACAATCCAAACCCTTCGACGATTTGCTCAGGGGGATCCACCACCTTCTCCGTGACCGCCAGTGGGAGCGCCCCGCTTGCCTATCAATGGCAGGTTGACACCCTTCCAATAAACGGCGTGTATACCAATGTTCCTTCATCTCCGCCGTATAGCGGCACCACGACCGATACCTTGACGATTACTGGGGCAACGGCTGCTCAGGCAGGGAATTATCGAGTGGTGGTCAGCAATGGTGTCCAGCCAGATGCCACCAGCCAGCCTGCTTTATTGACAGTTGATCCACTGGCGACGGCCAACGCCGGGCCGGACCAGACGATTTGTTCCAACCAAACCGTGACTTTGGCGGGTAATGTTGGAGGTGGCGCCGCATCTGGCACCTGGAGCGGCGGGGCGGGAACCTTCACCCCTAATGCCACAACGTTAAATGCGGTCTACACGCCATCAGCAGGTGAAGTTTCGGCTGGAAGTGTGACCTTGACGCTGACGACCAATGACCCAAGCGGTCCCTGTGGCGCCGCAACTGACACCATCACAATCACCATTTCACCAGCCGCCACAGCCAATGCTGGACCTGATCAGACCATCTGTTCCAATCAAAGCGTCACTCTGGCTGGAAGCGTTGGCGGAAGTGCCGCGAGTGGTACCTGGAGCGGCGGTGCTG